>NZ_DCYU01000010.1:33532-35389 GCF_002331165.1 Pseudoalteromonas sp. UBA2102 | reverse complement strand
TAGACTCACTTTTACCCCACAAGAGAAACGTATGACGAGCTTAAGGCACTTAGCAGCACCTGCTATATCATTAATGGGCAACTTAAAATATAAAACTAAAATTGGTTTAGTTTTTGGTATCTTATTATTACCCCTTGCGCTTAGTTTGTTTTTTTTAGTCTCTTTATTAAGCGAGAGTATCAGCGTCTCTCAAATGCAAAAACAAGGTTTACTGGGCTACAGAGACATTCTTGCAAATCAAATGCAGGGTGAAACCTATAAAAATGTAAAAGTAGCTAAAGCACGTGGTTTTAATGTAAAAGATGAGCAAATAAATAACGTACTTGAGCTGGTTTCAATACAGTCTAATTTAGCCTTAGATAACCAACTTGCGAGTGCTTATGTTAATCGCGCATTAGTTACGCCTATACCTGCGCTTATCATGCAGATAAATGCGACAGCACAAAGCGCTAATACTGTTCTTACTAACCAGCGTTTTACACCAGAGACTTTCATTGCGCTTTCAAACTTAAGTAAGTCGCTACCTTTGTACCAGCAGCAACTCGATAAAATACTTACAATTGCCACCACGGCCGATGCATCTGTAAATAAAGCACTGACGCCCTCTCTCACTAATTTACATAACGCCATAGCCGCTTTTAAAACAGCCATTGATGAAAAGCTGCTTGAACCGGATGATATACAGCTTACACAAGACGAATTTGCAGAGCTTACCAGCCAAGTGCTTAGTCGTATTAGCCAACTAATTGATAAAAGCATTCCTACCCTTGAGTCGCTAATAAATGAAAAGCTGAACACGCAACTCTTGACAAGAAACACTGTATTAGCTGCATCATTAATTAGTTTATTGTTTGCATTTTACTTAATGGTTGGTTTTTATTTTGCGGTAGTTGATACCATTAATCGCTTTGCCGAAGCTGCGCAAAGAGCAGCAAATGGCGATTTAAATGCGGTTATCAACTCAAGTACTAACGATGAAATGGATATTATTGCAGCGCGATATAATTCACTCCTTAATGCCTTTTCAAAACTTTTAGAGAATGTAAAAGCAAGCACTGTGGAGCTATGTGGCGCCACTAAATCGCTTTCACAGGCAAGCAGCCAAACGAGTAACGATGTTGAAAAACAGCAAATACGGGTAAACGCTATTCATGATGCACTAAGTAATATGGAGCAAAGTGCAGTGAGTGTAGAAGAGTCTGCTAATCAAGCGATGTTAACAGCACAAGATGCCGCGCAGCATGTAAAGCAAGGCTCTAACAACACCATGGCGCTTGCCGAGTATATGCAAGACTTACAAATAGAATTTACCCAAAGCCAACAAGCCCTTAATCGCTTAGCCCAAGATAGCCAAGAAATTAGTAAAGTAAGTAAAGGCATTAGCGAAATAGCCGAACAAACTAATTTATTAGCCCTAAACGCAGCAATAGAAGCCGCACGAGCCGGTGAACATGGCCGTGGTTTTGCCGTGGTAGCTGATGAAGTAAGAACCCTTGCACAGCGTACACAAACTCAAACACAAGAAATTCACCAAATAATTAGCTCACTCCAACAAGCTTCTGACGATACACAACAAAAAATGCGCTCAAGTGTCCAGAAGATGGAACAATCGGTAAACGCCGCCACCGAAACAAACGATATTTTACAAAGTGCAGAGCAAAGCATGGGCGATATAAAACACCAAGGCGAAGAGATAGCACTGCGGGTTAAAGAGCAATCTAACGCAACCACCCAAGCATTAACTGATTCGCAAGAAGTAAGTAACTTAGCAGATCACACTCTTCTCTCTGCACAATCTACACTGCAAGACGCACAGCAACTTAGTCAGCTCTCTGATGACTTAACTAAATCAATGCA
>NZ_DCYU01000010.1:0-33138 GCF_002331165.1 Pseudoalteromonas sp. UBA2102 | reverse complement strand
TTTTAAGGTTAGTTATTAATAAGTATTAAAAGCGAGCTTCCAAACCTATACGAACGTAACGTGGTGTTTGCCAAGAGTATGCAGCATCATGGTACGCATTTACTTCACCTTCATTTTGCTCATAGTGTTCATTCAGTGATGACTCTGTTTGCGAGTTGAAAATGTTAAATACATTAACCGATGCACGCATGTCGATATCAGATACTGTGAAATCATATGCAGCAGATAAATCTAAGTTAAATACCCAAGGTGTACGGCCATTTGTGCCTCGGCTATGTTTTTCATAGATTTTCTCATCTTGATCACAGTCGCCGTTGCCATTTGTATCTGGACACTCATTAGTATAAATGTAGAAAGTATCACCCCAACCGCCATTTAAATTTGGATCGGTAGATGGATAGCCTTGACCAAATAAGCTCTTAGGACGCCCGCTTTGTAAAGTAGCATTCCAGCCTACAGTTAAGTCTTCCATTGGCTCCCAACTACCAAAGAATTTAAATGTATGGCGTCTATCATTAGGTTGATAGCCCTGAGATCCATCCATAACTGCTGGAAAGTCAAAGTCTTGGGTAATACCCGCATCAGCTTGACCAATATCTGATTTAACAGCACCTTCAAAATTACCTACACTTCTAGCCCATGTATAACCAAACTGATAACGAATAGTGTCAGCTTTATAGTCAAGGCTAAACTCTACAGCGGTGTATTCATTATTTGCTTTAGGTAGGCCTATTGTTTCTGCTGAATAGGTAGTTAAAGAACCACTATCTGGAACACCGTCGTTATTGAATGATGAATCTCCCCAATCGGTTCCATTCCAGTAGTAACCGTCACTGTACCAGCTAGACGAATCGCCAGGGTTTATCATTACGCAGTAAGGGTATGCATATCGCCCACAGTAGTCATCTAATGCTGTTGCAACTTCGCGGTATATACCTTTAACACCTACTGTATATTCATCATTTAAAGCTTGCTGTATACCAATAATATATTCATCTTTAGAGAATGGATCAGCCTCTTGCGCTTGGAAGATATCTTTTTCAGGTATAACCGGTACACCACTCACTTGCTGTGAGTTTTGAATACCACCATTCCCAAGCGTATCAGCTAATGGCGTTAGGCCTGTTGGTGCGCCAGTTTGCGAATCAACACCAGTATACGTATAAGCTGTGGTTATATCACTAACCCCTGATGCGGCTCTAAAAATAGTATTATTGGCTACGGGTAAGTAATAACGCCCATATGTACCATAAACTTTAGTGTCGCCTGTACCTGTAGGATCCCATGTGAAGCCTAGTCTAGGTGCAATATCTGTTTCAAAGCTAGTTAGTAACTTACCAGTCGTACCCCAGCTATCAAACTCATCAATACGTAAGCCAACTTTAACTGAGAAATCCTCTGTTACTTGCCACTGATCTTCTATGTAGTAAGCTGTTAACTCTGATTCAAAGCTGCCGCCGCCATCAAAGATACGGTCTTCAACATAGTCAAGCGCGGCACCAGTGTTATTTGTTAGTGCGCCATTATCGGCTTGCCAACTACCATTATCTGCAAGAGTTCTGTAATCATAGCTGTGACCACCGATAGGACTACTTATATTCTCAGACTTACGCTCTTGGTAATCAATACCAAATGTTATTTCATGGTCATTCCATACATATTCAACATCTAAGCGATATTGGGTATTTTCATCATTATTGGCACCAAAGCTACCGCCTGCACCACAGCCAGTGATTGGATTAGCAGTACCTCGAGAGTCGGTAATAGATGGACAAACCAAGTTTTCTGATTGCGTTTCATATTCGGTTTTAATATTACCAGCCATTGCAGTAACAACTAGGTCTTCGGTTAAAACACCCGTATAACTTAAGCTTTGTGCTTCACCACCACGCTTTAAAATGGCGCCATCGATACGATCGCCCACAGTACCGTTATTGTATTCGTATACTGAACGCTCAATATCACGACGATTAGAATAAGCAAAGTAGCTTAACCTATGGTTTTCATTAATATCCCAATCAAGCTTACCGCCCCAAAATAAATTATCGCCACCAGAAGCTGATTCATTACGGTATTGATCGTTTGGCGAAAATTCATCTCCACCCCACGTGTATGTAGACTCAGTATCCCTTGGGTTAATTAATCCATAGAAAAACAACGTGTCTTCAATTAGAGGACCACCAGCAGAAATAGTCACATCTGTTTTGCTATCAGTGTCTAAGCTTTCATCTCTAAATATTTGACCTGCGCCATTGTTACCACGAGAAATACTTCCCTCTTCTTGCAAAGAGTCTGGTTGAAATTGCACAACTGCCGCAAATTCCCACTCATTTGTACCACTTTTAGTAGTTGTATTTATGGTACCACCGGTTGCGCGGCCAAATTTGGCAGAGTAACCACCCGTTTTAACTTGGAACTGGTCATAGAACTCAAACGGTACTTCACCACAACCAAGGCCTTGGCGTGTATTAGTAACCTCTAAGCCATTAATATAACATGCATTTTCAGCTACTGATGAGCCACCAAACGACGCAGTATTACCAAAAGCACTGTCTCCTTTAACAGCTCCTGGTGCCAACAATGCAACCGAGGTAAGGTCTCTGTTTATCGGCATACGGTCTATTTCAGCATCTGTAATAACTAGGCCAGAATCGGCAGTTGTTAAATCAATCGAAGAAATACGAGCGCCTAATACTTGAATTACTTCAGGACCGGAATCACTGACTTGTGCTAAATCAAAGCTCGCTTTTGCATTAGCACCTAATGAAACGCGCACACTATCTTCAGCTACAACGGCGCCGTTTTTTAAGATTTGTATTTGATAGCTACCTGAAGGCAATGAAGCAAATCGAAATGAACCGTCTTCAGAAATATTTAATGTTCTTTCTAACCCTGTTGCAGGATTTTTTACTGTTACGGTATACCCTGCTGTAGTGGAAATATTATCGATAGAACCTACAACATCAGATGCCACTGCTGGAAGCGCTACACCTAGTGAAGCGAGAACCGCTATTGCCGTAAGATTTTTTTTGAAAATATTTTTCATACTCTTATCCCTGTTAAGTTTATAATTATTTTTGCACTTTATACAAAATGCATACAGAGGGTAACAAAAGGGTACAAATTGTAAATATGTTAATTAAACAAAGATAAAACATAAATAAAAATAATTTAAAAACAACAGCTTAAATTTATTTTTACATGTTTATTTGTGAAATATAAAATTCTCAATGTTAATTTAAAGAAACAAAAACAGGTAATTAATTAACAACAATTCAGTTAATCAAACTATTAACATACTCGTTACAATGATCTTATTTTTAATCTCGCAAAGTGCTATTTTACTCTAATTATACTCACAGCTTTTTAATTTATTTATAAGAAAACAAGCTAATAAAAGTAATTAAAATTTATTTAGTTTCAAATTTTGATTGCTAGATAGTGAAGCAAATATAATAAAACCGCTGAGTTAGCGGTTTTATTATTAAGGTTTTATTTTATTAGCGTATACACTGCGGCCTAGGTTCAAACTCACTGGCTCTTAGTGGTAACTGAATGACTTTTCCGCATCCGGGCGGTGCTTGTAAACCCGTTCTTTCATTGACGAAAGCCCATCTTATTGATGGCGGGCGTGTATCTGCTATTGCTTCAGGGTTGAGCGGTTTTAAGTAACGAATATAAGCTTCTAAGGCGCCCACACTACCGGTTAAACCGGTGCTTCTATTATCGTCTCTACCAAGCCATGCAACGGTCACTGTGTTTTGATCAAACCCTGCAAACCAGCTATCACGTAAATCATTACTAGTGCCTGTTTTACCGGCAAGCTGAATTGATGGAAAGTGTAAATTTAAACGCTTAGCGGTGCCGTCCTTTGTTACTCGCTTCATGGCATATTTAGTCATATATACAGCGTCTTTTGCAAAGCGCGGCTCAGACTTAACTTTATGCTTATACAAAACGTTACCTACCGAGTCTGTTAGCGCAGATATAGAGGTAAGCTCTCTATACTCGCCATCTGCTGCGATAGTGGTATAAAGCTGGGCAACCTCAAAACTCGACATTTCTACAGCACCAAGTAGCAGCGAGGGGTATTCATCTATATTACCTTTTGCGCCTAATCCTTTGAGCGTATTTGCTACTTTATCAACACCTACATCTAGGCCTAAATTTACCGCAGGAATATTAATACTGTTACTAAAGGCTTTATAAAGTGGCAATGCACCTCGGTATTGGTGATCAAAGTTCTCAGGTTGCCACACTTTACCTTGCTCATTTGTTACCTGCACAGGGGAGTCATCAAGTAATGTGGCTAAGTTATAATGTGGTAACTGCAAGGCTGTTAAGTACACCGCGGGTTTAACTAAAGAGCCAATATTTCGTTTAGTATCGAGCACTCGGTTAAAACCTGAGTAGCGAACATCGCGCCCCGACACTAAAGCCGACACACCGCCTTTTTCTACATTAACTGAGATCATGGCTGCTTCGAGTTTATCGGTGTTAGGGCGTTTTTCTAAATACGGTAAACTTTTTTGAATGGACTCTTCCATCGCCGTTTGTTTTTGCAAATCAAAGTAAGTAAATACACGAACCCCAGCATCTAGTGTTTTTTGATCAGGTAATAACTGCTTAAGCTCACGGTTTACAAGTTCTAAAAAGCCAGGGTATGACTTTTGTAAACTTGCTTTCATAGGCGCTATATCAATTGGGCGTTTAAGTGATGCACGGTATTCTTTTGTAGTTAGTAGCTTGTTTTCAACCATTAAGCGCAGTACTAGATCGCGACGCTCCATAGTGCGTTCTTTATAGCGTCGAGGATTGTAATACGAAGGCCCTTTGACCATCGCCACCAGCAGCGCTATTTGGTCATATTCCAACTCATCAACAGGCTTTGAAAAATAAAACTCAGAGGCCAAGCCCATGCCATGCACGCCTTGGTTATAAGACTGACCTAGGTAAACTTCATTTAAATAAGCTTCTAAAATCTGATCTTTTGAATAACGGTAATCTAGAATAAGCGCAATAAATGCCTCATTTATTTTACGCACTAAAGAACGCTCACGCGTTAGGTATATATTTTTTGCAAGCTGCTGCGTTAAGGTGCTACCACCTTGCACGGTACGCCCTGCTTTAATATTTGAATAAAGCGCGCGCAAAATAGAAAATACCGACACACCATGGTGCTGGTAAAAATCCCGATCTTCTACCACTAATAACGTGTCTTTCAACATAGGCGGAAACTTATCAAGCGGTACAAACTCTCTATCTTGCTTTGAATCATTTCCAATACGGGCTATTTGCACAGGCTCTAGGCGAGCGCTGTTTAGGCGTCTGCCAAATTTATCTTTAATGGTTGCTACCTTTTGCCCCGCAAAACGTAGCTCAATAATGTGCGATTCTTCAAGGCCATCATAAAATTCAAAATCACGTCGGTAAATTTTTATGCTATCGGCTGTTTTTACAAACTGGCCCGTGCGGCTTAGCCTATTAACTGATGAATAATTGAGGCGCTCAAGCTCCCACACAACCTCTTGGCTAGATAAAAACTGCCCTGGGTAAAACTCCATTGAGCGTGCGTATACTTGGGCAGGTAACTGCCATTTATTACCTTCAAATATACGTGTTGTTTTTGAATCTAAATAAATAAGATACATGGCCATAGCAATAAAAACAGCTAAGCTCAATTTCCAAAAAACAGACCATGTTTTTCGCATAAATGAGTGTTTAGCAACAGTATTTGACGTTTTTTTAGTCGTTTTTGATTTAGCTTTACGTGGCGAGCTGGTTGCTTTAGGTGCACGCTTAGGAGTGGTTTTACTACTGGGTGTTTTTTTGTTGTCAGCCATTTAAGTGTAATTTATTCCAAGGTTTATTCACGAGTGTGAGCTTAGCATATTGGGTATAGCCTAACACCTGAAAAGTTAACCTTCCCTGAAACGAAAAAAAGCCCTACCAAGGTAGGGCTTTGTGAACACAATGATTAATCTATTTAATACTAGTTACTGCGAACAGATACAAACTCAGGGTAAGCATCAACACCACAATCGTGTTGGTCCATACCGCTTAGCTCTTCTTCTTCGGTTACGCGAATACCCATAGTTTGCTTTAAAATAGCCCACACAATAAATGAAGCTACAAAAACAAAGGCTAAAATAGTCACTAAACCAATAAGCTGTGTTACAAAGTTTGCATCGCCGTTAGATACAGGCACTAACATAATACCTAGCGCGCCACATACACCGTGAACAGAGATAGCACCTACTGGGTCATCAATCTTCGCTTTATCTAGAGCTACAATGCTAAATACAACCAGTGAGCCACCTAAAATACCTAGTAAACACGCCATTAATGGAGATGGTGAAAGTGGGTCTGCTGTAATAACAACTAAACCTGCTAATGCGCCATTTAGTACCATAGTTAAATCAGCTTTACCCCATAACACTTTACATACAAACAGTGCAGCAATTGCACCCATTGCCGCTGCGGCATTGGTGTTAAGTAAAATTTGACCTACAGCGGTTGCATTTTCTTTGTCTGAAAGAAGTAATTGCGAACCACCGTTAAAACCAAACCAACCCATCCATAAAATAAACGTACCTAATGTAGCAAGTGGTAGGTTAGAGCCTGGAATTGGGTAAATTTCACCGTTTTTACCGTATTTACCTTTACGAGCGCCAAGTAAAATTACACCTGCTAAAGCAGCTGCAGCACCAGCACCATGAACAATGGCAGAGCCTGCAAAATCAACAAAGCCCATTTCTGATAAGAAACCGCCGCCCCATGTCCAGTAACCTTCTATTGGGTAAATAAAGCCAGTTAAAACAACTGCAAATGCTAAGAAAGCAAATAACTTCATACGTTCAGCAACCGCACCCGATACAATCGACATAGCCGTTGCAACAAATACTACTTGGAAGAAAAAGTCAGATTCTAAAGAGTGGTCAGCATCGGCCGCTTGCGTGCCAATTAATGCGCCAATTGAAGGGATGATGCCGCCTTCAGCGTTGTCTACATACATGATGTTGTAGCCAACTAATAAAAACATGGTACATGCGATAGAATACAGCGCCACGTTTTTAGTTAAAATTTCAGTGGTGTTTTTAGAGCGAACTAAACCCGCTTCTAACATGGCAAAACCTGCTGCCATCCACATTACTAATATACCCGACACCAGAAAATAAAAGGTGTCGAGTGAAAATTTGAGTTCTACAATTGTGTTTTCCATTAATCAGCCCCCTTAAATTGCTTCTTCATCAAGTTCGCCCGTACGAATACGCACAATTTGATCTAAGTCGTACACGAAAATTTTACCGTCACCAATTTTGCCTGTTGATGCAATTTTGGTAATTGCTTCAACTACGCGTTGGCAATTTTCAGTACGAGTAGCAATTTCAAGTTTGATCTTAGGAATAAAATCTACCTGATACTCTGCTCCACGATACAGCTCTGTATGGCCTCGTTGACGTCCAAAACCTTTAACATCAACTACGGTCATCCCTTCAATACCTAAATCAGCGAGCGCTTCACGCACATCATCTAATTTAAATGGTTTTATGATTGCACTAATCATTTTCATAGTGGCCCCCTCGGACGCTTTATTGTTATCCTGTTGGCTTACATAATCCAACCTTTGTGCCACTATTAAAAAACACTTAATATCAATAAGATAAACGTAAATAGTAAATTTAAAACAAAAAAAACGCACCATCAAGGTGCGCTTTTTTAACAACTTAGCTACATTGGTGCATCACCAAAAGTGATGCCCTACTAGCTTGTAATTAGTGTTATTTTTTATATTTACACAACACAGTTTCGGCCATTGTTTTTGGCTTCGTAAAGGGCCGCATCTGCGATGCGCATGGCCTGAGTTAAATCAGTGTTTTGAAAATCAGCAACACCAATACTGATGGTGATAGAAAACGGTTTTTCATCGATTAAAAACTCATGTTTAGCGAGTTTTTTTCTAAAGCCTTCTAAGTACTCTCGCCCACGCGCCGTGTCTATATCATCTAATATAATGGCAAACTCTTCGCCGCCCACCCGCGCAACGGTAAACTTAGAAAACGTAGTTTTAATTAACGTGGCTACCTGCTTTAGTGCCTGATCGCCCGCTTCGTGGCCTAAGGTGTCATTAATATTTTTAAAAAAATCTATATCGAGTAATGCAAGCGTATTTTGCTGTTGTTTTTTTAATAGTTGCTCTGCATATTGGTAAAAATAACGGCGGTTATACATACCCGTTAAATAGTCTCTGTAAGCACTTTCTTTAATATCCGCAATCAGTGACAACTGCTCCATTGTTTGCATAACACGACAATGAAACTCTTCATTCATAAATGGCTTTGTTAAAAAGTCGTTGGCACCGTATTTAATAAACCGAGCCGATAATCCATGCTTACCGGCACCCGAAAGCCCAATGATGGCCAAATCATCGCGCCCTCTAAAATTACGCACCGCTTTAACCAGTTCAAAGCCATCCATTAATGGCATCGCATAATCGGTCATGAGCAATTTTATATTAGGGTTACTTTTTATTATTTCGAGTGCTTGCTGACCATCTTGCGCATCGGTTACATCAAATAATTGCTTTTCTAGCATTTGCTTCATTAAGGAGCGGCTTAACACCGAATCATCAGCAACCAAGGCCTTACAGCCTTGATTTCTCAAAAGCTGAGCTACTAACTTGATAGCGTAATGGTATGAATCGCGATTGTCTTTTATTACGTAATCAATAACACCAAGCTCTAGCATTTGTTGGCGCTTATATTCATCAATTTTTGAGGTAAGTACCACAGTAGGAATGGCGTGTGAAAGTGTAAATTTAGCGACCTCGCCATTAGGTGCATCAGGCAAAGTTAAATCAACTAAAGCCAGCGAGTATTTATGTTTCTCAATATAGTCTTGGCATTCATTTAATGACCATGCGAAATCGACAGCGACATCTAAATATTGAGCCGTTAAGTGGCGTAGCACCTGCTGCACTACTTTACTGTCTTCAACCACTAATACTCTTTGCATAAACTTCTCTTTAATCTTGTTATTTTACGTACTTAAACTTGCACTGAAGCGACAAGCTATGAAAAACATCCAGTAAAGTTCTGTTTATGTAGCCAGTAAGTAGGCTAGGTCCATTAATGTAAGCGCAAGGCTTGTATTTAATTCAAATACAAAGCCGACCAAATATACTTGATTTTTTAGCTAAGCTAAACACGCTAGGATAAATTAACCCTAAATAAACAAACACGCCGTGTATAAGTTTAGACTTAACCAGTATTATCGACCATTAATCTCAATACTTTTGTTATTTGTGTGTTTTTTATTTTAAATAGCATCTAAACAAAAATAAGGAACGACAATGAAGCTTGTCCAATTAACTCGTTACACCTTAGCGCTTGCCATCGTATTGCTTAGCAGTACTGCAACAGCAGAAAACCAACGAAAAATAGACATTGATAGCCACGTAGTCACTAAGCATAAAGCAAAAATTAATGGTGAACGCTTTAGCTACACCGTTAAAACAGGCACTCAGCCGGTGTGGAATGATAATGGCGATACCATTGCCACATTACAATATACCTATTACACACGAGATAAAGTCGATAACACCGCAGCTCGCCCATTACTGATATCGTTTAATGGCGGTCCTGGCTCTGCATCTGTATGGATGCACTTAGCCTATACTGGCCCACGCGTATTAAAAATTGATGACGAAGGCTACCCCATTCAGCCTTATGGCGTAAAAGATAACCCCTACTCAGTATTAGATGTAGCAGATATTGTTTATGTAAATCCGGTAAATACAGGTTATTCACGCGTAGTAGAAAACGCTAAAGGTGAAATGCTTTCGAAAGAGCAACAAAAAGAGCACTTTTTTGGTGTCAATGCCGACATAAAATACTTAGCTGAATGGCTAAATACCTTTGTTAACCGAAACGAGCGCTGGCGCTCACCTAAGTTTTTAATTGGAGAAAGCTACGGCACTACTCGTGTATCAGGCCTTGCCCATGAACTACAAAACAGTCAATGGATGTACATTAATGGGGTGGTATTAGTATCGCCGACCGATATTGGTATAAAACGCGACGGCCCTATAAAAGCGGCTAATCGCTTACCTTATTTTGCTGCAACTGCGTGGTATCACAAAGCACTGAATAAAAACTTGCAAGAAAAAGATCTCAATGAACTTTTACCCGAAGTAGAGCAGTTCACTATTAATGAGCTTATTCCTGCCCTCGCGAAAGGTGGCTTTATCGATGCCGATAAAAAACACCAAATAATAAAGAAAATGGCCGAATATGCAGGCCTTTCAGAGCAGTTTGTAGCGCAAAACAACTTAGATATTCCCACTCGGTTTTTTTGGAAGGAACTTTTACGTGAGCGTGGACAAACTGTCGGACGTCTAGATTCGCGCTATTTAGGTATTGATAAACGCGATGCTGGCGAATCACCTGATTACTGGGCTGAGCTTACCTCTTGGCTGCACTCATTTACGCCTGCAATTAACTATTACCTGCGTGAAGAGCTCAACTATAAAACGGATGTAAAATACAACTTATTTGGCAATGTTCACCCATGGGATCGCAGCAAAAATAATACCGGCGAAAACTTACGTTTAGCGATGGCGCAAAACCCGTATTTAAACGTCATGATTCAAGCGGGTTACTACGATGGCGCAACAAATTACTTTGATGCTAAATACACGTTATGGCAGCTTGACCCAAGTGGTAAAATGAAAGACAGGTTAAGCTTTAAAGGGTACCGCAGCGGCCATATGATGTACCTACGACATGAAGATCTTAAGCTTTCAAATAACGATTTACGCGACTTCATTTTAAGCTCCCTACCCGCTAAAGGGCAGGCCGCTAAATATTAATTAAAAGGGCCATTACATGAGGCATTAAGAAGATGCCTCATGTTTATTACAGTACACTTTTAACTGTGTAACCACTTCATTAAACCCTGTTTGTAGTGCAAATAATAACGCTTCATCGACCTTATTTTGAGCGGCTAAGCTTTCTATCTGCTGGCAAATGTCACTTAACTTTAACGCTGCAACCGATTTAGCAGATGACTTTAAACCATGCGCCTGAAAAGATAAATCGGCGTAATTTAAACTTTGTGTATATGCTTCAATTAATTTAACTTGCTCATAAGCGGTCTGTAAAAACGCCTGAAAGACTAAACAATGTACATGCGTATCTTTTCCTAACATCGAAAACAATAAAGGCATATCTAATTGACTGTACATAGAGCTTGCTTGCGCTGTGATTTGCAGCGGCTGTGTATGCGAGGGAACAATGCCTTGAGAGTGCTTCATCAGCAGTGCTTTTAGGCTTTCAAGCTCTATCGGTTTAGTTAAAAAACCGTTCATCCCAGCGCTGTAACAATCTTGTATGTTTTTTTCCATTATATTGGCTGTAACAGCAATAATTATTAGCTCATTGAATTGTGTGTTTTTTCGGATTTTTTTAGCCAACTCAAGGCCATTTAACAACGGCATTTGAATATCGGTAAGTAGCATATCAAAGGACTTATCTTGGAGCATTTGCCAGGCCTGTTCGCCATTATTTGCAAACGTTGAATTAACACCAAGCATGGTCAGTTGCTGCTTTAAAACCTGCTGATTAGTCAGTTGATCTTCTGCCACCAGCACATTTAATACTGGGAGTTTACCTGTGGCGGAGTCTGCGGGCTCACTGCTGGGGTGACTTATCGGCTCATCAGCTTGTATAGTGGTTAAAGCGCTTTCTTTAAAACCATTAAAGCTAATGGTAAAACACGCGCCTTTATTTATTTGGCTATTTACTTGTAGCTGCCCTTGCATACGCTCTACAAGCTCTTTAGTAATAACTAAACCTATGCCCGTACCATGTGTTTTACTGGTCTCTGCCCCTAGTCTATCAAAGGGTTTAAAAAGCCTTAAAATATCATCTTCTGAAAAACCGCACCCTGTATCTTCAATATCAATATTGCAGCGGCTGGAATCAGCAATCTCGCAGCGTATATCTATTTTACCTCGCACTTTGTTATATTTTATTGCGTTGGAAAGTAAATTAAGCAGTACCTGTTTAAAACGGCGCTTATCTACATATAAGTAAATACCTTCAAGGGAGTCAATATTGTGTGTGTCTATAGTAACAAGCTCAACTCTGGCAAGTTCGCTCACCATTTCAATACTATGCTGTAGCATGTCTTTCACGGGGGCATATTCAAAATTAAACTGCATATTCCCCGACTCAATAGAAGTTAAATCTAGCACGTCGTTTATTAGTAAAAGTAAATGCTCCCCAGCTTGGTAAATACTTTGCGCATTGTCTTTGTGTACCTCGGTTGCTTTACTGTCATATTGATAAAGCTGCGCTAACCCTAAAATCGCATTTAACGGCGTTCTAAGCTCATGGCTCATACTCGCCATAAAGTCAGACTTAGCCTTACTGGCCGACTCGGCTTGAATTCTCAGCGCGTTTACTTTTTGATGATTAGTAGCAACCTCACCGGCCATTTTATTAAATGCATTTATGACGCTGCCAATCTCATTTTTTTGCTGAACGCTAACGTGGCAATCAAAGTTCCCTTTAGCCAGTTTAGAAAAGGCGACTTCGAGCGCCCGTAAAGGGCTGGTAATTCTATAATCGACCAACCAAGCTAAGCCAATAAAAAACACCACAAGTATAAAAAACTGAATATAAATTAACGTGTAATGTAGCTTGGCCGCTTCGTTTATTTCGTCTACAAAATTAACGACTAACGTTATTTCAGCCAAAGGTTTATCTAAAAAAGTAATATGCTCATTTAACGTAACATTGCCCTGCTGCGCTAACAGCTGCCACTCATCTAAAGGATATAACTGATTACCTGTAGTCGGCTCTACTACTCTAATTGCTTTCCAATTAGGGGTTGTATTAAGTTGCGCATCTATTTGCTCATACAGCTGTGCGTATTGACGCGTTAATAAAGGGGTTTTTATTGATGTCGATAGTTGCTGTAAAGAGCGCTGCGCTGCGCTAGAAAGGCCATCGTTTACCCACCTAGCTTGCTCTGGCAAAGCGTAAAAAATAAATAAGCATATTAATAAAAAGCCAAATGCCATTACCGCAACAAAGCTTTGAACCCTTAGGCTGCGCCACCAGTTAATTTTCAACATAAAACGAGCGTAAACCCCATTGCGTTAATTGGTTGTAATCGTCAATGCTTGCTTTACTTGGGTTAATTATAGGAATACCCGCTAATAAGTGTTTTTGTTTAGGGTCGCTCCCTATTTCTATAATTGCTTGTTGAACTTGCGCTTGTACCTGATTATTTACTCTAGGGTGAACCACAATGGGGTGGCGGCTAACCTTACGCGTTTTGTAAATAACTTTTAGCTTTTGCTGCAAATTTTGAGGCTGTTGCTTTAATGTGCCCATTACCCCGCCGCCGGCAGGCGTTGCGTTAAGTGCCACATTTAAATAAACAGATGAGTGCGTTTGTACATACACAGGCTTTATTGTTAAGCCATATAATAGGGCAAGCTCCGCCCGCATTAATAAAGAAGCGCCTAATGCATTAGGCGCAGGAAAAGCAATTTCGGCGCCTTCAAGCTGCTCAACGGATTCAATATTACTGTTTTTATTGACCACTAATACGCCTTGCAAATGGCGCGCAGCATCTTTCACTATCGGTAAATAGCCTTGCTTGTCGTAAGCAATCACACTATGCCATGGGTTCATATAAGCAAAATCGTAATCGCCATCTGCAAACCCTTGCTCAAAAACCGGGATTGATTCCACGGTAACAAGCTGTAGTTGCACGCCTGTTTTTTCGGTTACTTTATTAAGAAAGGGCTGCCATATTGCAGTGAGTTTTTGAGGCTCATATTGCGGAACTACACCAAAAGTAAAGGTTTGAGCATAGACACCCATACTATTGAATAAAAAAAGCAAAACAACACTACACTTCATATTAGTCTTACCGTTGTAGGTTTATGACTATAAGCATAGTTAACGAGTGACTAACGCACCATTTTTATTACGTAGAAATTAAGAGGTTATTTAATTAAGGAGGTTTAAGAAAGTTTCAACAAAAAGATTAAAGCAGGTGCCCATACACACCTGCTTAAATATATTACTGCCAGTACGGCTCTATATCAAAAGACGCTAAACGGCTTTGCTCCATTGCACTGACTAAGTAATCTGACTTTTGATCTAGCCACTGTTGAATTTTAGCCAACTGCTCGTCTTCTTGCCCGCCGCAAAGCTGCTTTAAATATTCCAGCGTGCTGAGCTCGTACATACCATGAGAAATATCCAGCCACGGCAGTCTAAATTCTAAGCGCTCTTCTTTGTCAAACAATGACCCTAAGCAATTACCGCTTAATAAGCTGTTTTCTAGTTGGGTGCGTAAGCTTAAATAATCTTGTGCTGTCAGCGTTTGCTCTTTAGGAAGTAGCTTATCTAAATTTTGCCAATCTTTATTAAATAAACGTTTTGCAATTTTAGCTACTGGCTGCTCTGCCGCCTGTAGTTGGGTTTGCCCCCAAAACTTACGCCATTGTTTATCTACCAACCAAGTAGTCAACGACAGCAATAAACGATTGTATCGCGCGCTTTGAAACAAAGCATTAATATCATCAATGCTTGGCTGTAGCTCTTTTAAATCGTTAATAACTTGCGCTAATGCAGGCGCTGCATTTATTTTTTTATAAAATGCATGGCGTTTAGATGTATAAGTTTTTAGCTGAATTGCATTTTCAACCCAGGCTAATTCACTTAACAGCCACTTTAACTCTGTTCTTAATTGCTCAGTACTGTCTTTACTTACAATATCGTCAAACAACCAAAAATTATGCCTAATTAAGCTAATGCCATCAGTCACACGTTTGAGCGTTTTTAAACTTGGTTTGTCAAAGTAACACTGCTCATGCTTTTGCACAAAACGAATACCAAAGTTCATGGCCTCTATTAGTGCTTGCTCTTGAGTTGCTTGTTTTTTTAATTTTACAAACCCAATAGACTTACTTGGTTTAAGCGGTGTTTCATCGGCTAGTCGGTAGCCTCTAGCTGCTTTTGAATAAAGCCCTAAACGAATACAGTTTTGGCTAACAAGTTTATCTGCCAAAGCAAATAGCTCGTCTCTGTTGCCCTCAACAAGCTCTATTTCTAGCTCGCTAATAATATCAACCTTACCCGATGCTGCTATTTCGCCTTTATCTAGCACGACTTCAATTTTTGCGCCATTTGGGGTTTCTATTAACCAAGTACGACGAATAAAGTTAGTGCTAAAAATAGGATATAAATTATCGCTAATAGCATTCACTTGCATACCATGAGGCCAAATAGCATTATTAAATGCTAATAAATCAGGGCGGCTTGATTCAATGGGTAAGTTGTATTCAGGACGTTGGTGTAGCCCACCCACAACTTCGCCAGCAAGCTTTATTGTTTGTTCGCATTTACTGTCGGCACAGCGGGTTCTAAAACCTATATCAAGGGCTCTAAGCTCTCTACTTGGGGTATCGTAATAGGCATTTTGCAAACTACGTGAAGGTTTATTAATAACCGTTTTAGCAAATTGTGTGATTAGCGAGGGGATCAGTGGAACAACGGCATCTGATACCAAAAACTTCAGTTCTATCTCAGTATCCATTAGGGTTGAGGATTACCTTTAAAATAAATAAGTGCTCAAAATAAACAAAGCCACCTCATTTTGCAAATTTTTTAACCTTTTTGGCTGAGCAACACCCGCACTGGGTTACAATATCAACCTTGCTATTAACGCGTTTAATCCATACTATCTCACTACTTATGTGAAAATCTCAATCACAACCACAACGGACACGGATAGACTAACAAGGTAGATAAATGCTAAAACACTGTTTACTAGGGCTACTTTTAACAGCCACCTCGTTTATAAGCCAAGCACAAGAAGCTCAAACAGCCAATTCATCAGATGCAAATTCAGCTTATATAATCGATAATCTATATACCTTTATGCGCTCTGGCGCAGGTAAAAACTACCGCTTACTTGGCTCTGTAGATGCGGGTACTAAATTAACCGTGCTATCAAAAGAAGAAAACGGCTTTATAAAAATAAAAGACGATAAAGACCGTGAAGGTTGGGTTGAGTCTAAATTTATATCGCAAACACCAGGGCTTCATCAGCAGTATCAAACACTCAGTAGCGAAATGAGCACAGTGCAAAACAAACTACGCCAAGCACAAATTGAGCTACCTCAGTTACAAGAACATAATCAAAGCTTAACTAATCAAAACAAATTGCTTAATCAACAAATTACTGAGCTGCAAACAACACTTGAACAAGAACGTGCTCAAAAACAAGCTGCCACTGCAAAAGAAAAACGCCAACTACTTACTTATGGTGGCGCTATTGCTTTTATAGGTTTGTTTTTAGGTATTATACTTACCGTTGTACTTTCGCGCCGTAAGCGCTACGAAGGGTGGGCTTAATTAACCTAAACCTTGGTTAACTAAGTTTAAAGCCGCTGGCTAATCATTAAAAAAGCACCCTTAGGTGCTTTTTTAATGTGTGTGTAATGTATTGCAATAAGCATTTGGTTTTTAAACATCCAAACGTAAACCAGGATCCTGCTTAATTTTTTCTATTACCATGTAAGTATGGTGAGTACCTACGCCCGGAATATCGACCAAGTCTCCTAGCACCTGTCGATACTCATCCATATCCGAGACCCTAATTTTTAGCAGGTAGTCGTACCCTCCCGCTACCATATCGCACTCTACAACTTGCTCAATTTTAAGTATATGCTCTTTAAATACTTTAAAAACAGCCGTGTTAGATGTCACCAGCGATACTTGCACATGCGCTACTAAGCTCTGATTCAGCTTTTGTTCGCTAAGCTTTGCAAAGTACCCTTCTATATAGCCTTCTTGCTCTAAACGTTTTACACGGTCAAGGCATGGACTAGGACTTAAATTAACCTGTTTTGCTAGGTTAACATTAGAAATTCTGCCGTTCTTTTGAAGAACGTCTAATATTGCTAAATCGATACGATCAAGCAGGCGTAATCTATTTGGACTTGTCATACAGAATTTTATACGGATAAGTTGAAAATATGCCCTGTAAATTATCGTAAATCGTGAAATTTAACCAGCATATTCTGCTGAAATTTAATTAGAATGCACGCATTACATCACTGGTAATTTATTGGTAGCAAAGTTGCTTTAGCTCAACAGCCCAAGCACATAAATTTTGTTCTACTATTTACATATTAACATTCCTAAGGGTTGCTTATGTTATTCAATGGCGATTTGACAACAACCTGTCCTACAAGACAGAAAATTCGTGATTTTTACCGCATTGATGAAAATGCTGTTATTGATCATATTTTACCACTTGCAGAAGTGGGTGTTAAAGCACGAAGCCGTGCATGGGAAAGAGCTCGCCAGATTGTTTTAAACATTCGAAAAGATCAAGACGGTCAAAGCGGTGTAGACGCACTTTTAAATGAATTCTCACTCTCTAGTGAGGAAGGTGTAGTGTTAATGTGTTTGGCCGAAGCCCTACTTCGCGTACCAGACAAAGCCACGCAAGATACGTTAATTCGTGACAAGCTTGCTAAAGGTGATTGGAGTTCTCATTTAGGAAGCAGCGATTCTTTATTCGTTAATGCTTCTTCGTGGGGATTATTAGTAACCGGTAAAATGGTTAACTACACAGATAAAACCAAAGAACAGCAATTTGGCATGCTTAAAAAGACCATAGGTCGTTTGGGCGAGCCTGTGATTCGCAAATCTGTAAACTTTGCCATGAAAATTATGGGTAAGCAGTTCGTTATGGGTCGCACCATTGACGAAGCCATTGAACGCGCTGCTGAAAAAGAGCAAAAAGGCTACGTATACTCATACGACATGCTAGGCGAAGGCGCGCGCACAATGAAAGATGCCAAGCGTTACTTCGACAGCTACATGAACGCAATCCATGCAAT
Organism: Pseudoalteromonas sp. UBA2102; assembly: GCF_002331165.1. Lineage (NCBI taxonomy): Bacteria > Pseudomonadati > Pseudomonadota > Gammaproteobacteria > Alteromonadales > Pseudoalteromonadaceae > Pseudoalteromonas > Pseudoalteromonas sp. UBA2102. The sequence continues at coordinate 15,200 of NZ_DCYU01000010.1, read as the reverse complement.
TGGTAAAGCGGCAAATGGCCGTGGCCCAGTTAAAAGCCCTGGTATTTCAGTTAAACTTTCTGCTATTCATCCACGTTATGAGTTCACGCATAAAGACCGCGTAATGGCCGAAATTGTGCCTAAACTGAAAGAGCTCGCGCTTGCTGCTAAAAAATACGACATTGGCTTTACGGTTGATGCTGAAGAAGCTGACCGCTTAGATATTTCGTTAGATGTTATAGAAGCGGTATTTAGCGATGAAGATTTAGGTAACTGGCAAGGTTTTGGTTTAGCCGTACAAGCATACCAAAAGCGCGCTATTTTTGTTATTGAATGGGTAACTGAACTTGCTACTCGTGTAGGCCGTAAAATGATGGTTCGCCTTGTAAAAGGTGCCTACTGGGATACAGAAATTAAAACCACGCAACAAGATGGTTTAGAGCACTACCCAGTATTTACGCGTAAAGCAACTACCGATGTATCTTACAAAGCCTGTGCTATTAGAATGCTAGAAGCACGCGATGTACTGTACCCGCAATTTGCAACACACAACGCTTACACTGCAGCCACTATTTTAGAAGTTGCTAAAGGCGATAACACCGGATTTGAATTCCAGCGTTTACACGGTATGGGCGAATCTTTATTTGACCAAATCGTAAATGAAGAAAAAATTCAATGCCGTGTTTATGCACCCGTTGGCCAGCACGAAGACCTACTTGCCTACTTAGTACGTCGTTTACTTGAAAATGGCGCTAACTCATCGTTTGTAAACGCCATTGTAGATACCACTAAACCAGTTGAGTCGCTATTACCTGATCCAGTAGAAACACTGCAAGGTTTACGTAATAAGTACAATACGCAAATTAAAATGCCAATCGACTTATACGGCGACGAACGTGCTAACTCTAAAGGCATGGACTTAACCGATATTAATGTAATTACGCCATTCAAAGAAAACCTTGAAAGCTGGTTTAACGAGCACTTAATTGATCAAAGCCAAGTACCTGAAGGCGCATTAGCGGTTAAAAACCCAGCAAATCACAACGAAATCATCGGCCACGTTAAACTGCAATCTGGCGATGAGATGAAAGACATTTTGGCCAATGCAGAAGCGGCATTTGAGTCATGGTCGCAAACATCTGTAAAAGAGCGTGCTAATTTATTACGCCGCGTGGCAGATATTTTAGAGCGTCACCACGACGAGCTCGTCGCTATATGTATTAAAGAAGCCGGTAAAATTGCGCAAGATGGTATTGACGAAGTACGTGAAGCCGTTGATTTTTGTCGTTACTACGCGGCACGTGCAGAAGAACTTGCAAGCGATGAACGCTTTGAAGCACGCGGTGTAATTTTATGTATTAGCCCGTGGAACTTCCCGCTTGCTATTTTCTTAGGTCAGGTGGCCGCTGCCATTGTGACTGGTAATACTGTTATTGCAAAACCTGCAGAGCAAACAAGCTTAATCGCACTTCGCGCTATTGAGTTAATGCTTTCGGTTGGCTTACCAGAGCATGTAGTACAGCCGGTGATTGCCCGTGGTTCTGAGGTAGGTAAAACAATTGTACCTGATGAGCGTATTCAGGCAGTTATGTTTACCGGTTCTACAGAAACAGGCACACTGATTTCACAAACACTGGCTGCGCGTAACGATATTCAAGTACCGTTAATTGCAGAAACCGGTGGCCAAAACTGTATGATTGTGGATTCAACAGCGCTGCCAGAGCAAGTTGTTGATGATGTAATAAGCTCAGGTTTCCAAAGTGCAGGTCAGCGTTGTTCAGCACTGCGTGTATTATTTATACAAGAAGATGTAGCCGATGGCATTATTGAAATGCTTAAAGGCGCACTCGCCGAGCTGCATATTGGCGACCCGTCATTACTTTCTACCGATGTGGGCCCAGTAATTGATGAAAAAGCCCTTAAAACGCTAAATGATCATGTTGAATACTTAAAAGGTAATGCAACACTTCATTACGAGTGTAAGATCCCTGATAACACTGAAAATGGCGCCTACTTTTTTGCCCCTCGTTTATACGAAATCGAAGATTTATCAGTACTTAAACGTGAAGTATTTGGTCCATGTGTGCACATTGTTCGCTTTAAAGCGAATGATATCGACAACGTGATTGACCAAATTAACAACACAGGTTACGGCTTAACAATGGGTGTTCACTCACGTATTGAAGAGCGTTGTGAGTACCTAGCTAAAATGTCGCGTGCGGGTAACGTATATGTAAACCGCAACATGATTGGTGCCATTGTAGGTGTGCAACCATTTGGTGGCCGTGGTTTATCTGGTACTGGCCCTAAAGCCGGTGGCCCTAACTACCTGCAGCGTTTAGTAAAAGAGAAAGCATCACCTGATAACGTGCAAATGACTAACCTAACGCCAGATGAGCTTGATTTACACCATTACAGCGGTGCAAACGAGCAAGTTGAAAAGCTAATGGCTAACTCAATGCGCGATGAGAAAATTTGGCGTGCAACACCGCTAAATGACCGTGTATCGGCTGTTCGTCAGTTGCTTGCTAAAGTAGCAACGGTCGAAATTATTGATGACCTAGCGGACGATTTGGCATTAACGCTTTCAGAAGCGCGTGCACAACTTAACCGTTTAGAAAAACACATGCGTAAGTTTACTACTTTACCTGGGCCTACTGGTGAATCAAACACCTTGCACCTTGAAGCACGTGGTTGTGTAGTATGTTATGCAGATAAAAGCACGTCATTTAACTTTTGGGCGCTTTCAATCATCACAGCACTTGCTGCAGGTAATACAGTAATTACCGTAGCATCAGAGCTATTTTACGATGAAGCGGTAGCCTTTAAAGATAAGTTTATTGCCACAGGCGTTGCTGAGGGCGTGTTCCAGGTTGCAAAACCTAATCAGCTACAAGCTATTTTGGCTCACCCTCACTTAGCGGGTGCGGTGGTTGCTGCACGTTCGTCTCGTTTAGGTTACTTCAGCCAACAACTTGCACAGCGTAAAGGTGCTATTTTGCCAGTAATTACTTCAGAGTATTACGATACGTTGATTAAGCGCTTAATTACTGAAAAAACGATCAGTATAGATACTACCGCATCTGGTGGTAATACTTCACTGATGACCCTAGTAGAAGATGACGAATAGCCCATCTAGTACTAATTAACTAAAAATGTAAAAAAAGGCACTTAAAAGTGCCTTTTTTTTTACCCTGCAACGTATAATGATGCTAATTTAAACAAAGCCCCATTACAGAAGTAAAAAAAATTGAAAGTCATCTCTATTTCGCAATTACAGCCTGGCATGTTTGTTCAAAGTGTTACAAAACAAACTGGGCGCATTAAAATTAAAAACCAAGGCTGGGTTAAGACTCAGGCGAGTATCGATAAGCTCAAAAAAGCGGGCATTTTAGAAATAGAGATAGATCCAGATAAAACATTAACTACACCCGAGCCCGACACTCAAGCCCCTGCGCCTAAGGCAGAGATTAAAAAACGCGACCCTTGGCTTAAAGTTCATAGTAGTGAACAAGAAATGGGCAAAGCTAAAAAGCTCTACGACGAAGCTAAAACACTTCAACAAAAGGCCTTTGGCGATATAAAAGCGGGTAGAGATATAGACATAGCGCCTTTTAAAGAGCTTGCCAGTGGCTTTATGGACTCTATTTTTAGAAACCAAGATGCCCTAGCCTGCTTAACGCAAATGCGCCAAAAAGATGCTTACTTACTTGAGCACTCTATCAACGTTTCTATTTTAATGGGTATTTTTGCAAAGCACTTAGGCATAGAGCGCGACATTATTGTAGAGCTCACTACAGGTGCTTTGTTACATGACATAGGAAAAATTAAAATTCCTGACGAAGTGCTCAATAAACCGGGTCGCTTTAGTGATGACGAATTTAAAATTATGCAAAACCATGCTCTGTATTCTAAGCAAATTTTAGAAGAAGCGGGGTTAACGGGGATTGCTGTAGATATTGCCGGCCTACACCATGAGCGCTTAGACGGAAAAGGCTATCCGTTTGCCAAAAAAGGCGATGAGATAAGCCAATACGTACGTATGGCGTCAATTGTAGATGTATATGATGCACTCACGGCAGAGCGGGTATATAAAGCAGGTATGGAGCCTATAAAAGCGTTTAAAATTTTAAAAGATGGTTGCCCTGATAGCTTTGATGGTGAGCTACTTACTAAGTTTATCCAATGTATTGGCATTCACCCTGTAGGCACCTTAGTGCGCTTATCTAGCCAAAAAGTAGGCTTGGTTACACAGAGTAACCCTGAAACACCTTTAAAGCCGGTGGTTAAAACATTTTATAGTGCTAAACACGGTCGCTACACGGAAATGCAAGATATAAACTTGGCAAATAAAAAAACAGCTGACAAGCTCGAATCAACCGTTAAGCCGACCGACTACAACATTGATTTAGAGCGCTTTTACAAAAACGCTATTTTACCTTGAGTTAAAAAGTAAAGCCGCAGTTTTGCGGCTTTACTTTATTAGCTGCGCTTTATTGCGGCCAATCCTGCAAAGCTTTAATACTGAATTCATAACCATCAAAATCAAGTACACTCTGCTCTGGGGTAATTTCGCGCACTTTTAGTGCCCCAATGCTCTCCCCTTCGTGTAGCTCTCTGCCATTAAGCTTTATCCAGCGTTTATCTGCACTTGAAGAGTATATATGTGCTTGGTATTTAATGCTTGGCAGCATGGCTTGTAAACCATCTGGTAATAGCTCAACCGGTTTAACTCGAGATGAACTGCGAGAGGCCTGGGTTACTTCGTAATCTTGTTCTTGCTGCGAGTCTTTTATCGCTTGTGCAAAGGCATCTTTTAATTTACTCGGTACAGCATCAAGCTCCGGACTACTTTGCGGCGCTTGCGTGCTTGGGGTATTTTCACCATTCAGTGGTTTTCCAAGCACTTTGTACTTGCTCATATCTAAACCTGCTGAGCTTGTATTTTGTGCTTGCGGCTGCATAAATTGCGTGTTTTGGCCGTGTGCATTATAAGCAAGTGGATTATAGCTTTGCGTATTAGGTAGCTGTGCATTGTAAGTTTGCTGATTAAACGCATTTTGATTATACCCGTTAGCATTTATAGGGGTTTGCACATTGTAACCTGGTTGCTGCTGCGCCGGATTATCATTAATAGGGATATACTGCCCTTGTGGGGTAAGCAACATTTTTTGTACCCCGGTAGGTGTTTGTACATACACCAACTGCCCTTCAATCGTTGCTTTATTACTATTTTTTTCAGCCTCTGAAGACGGTGATGTTACAGGCTTTTCGGCTTTATTTTGCGCTGTAGTTGGCTCATCTGTTACTGCTTGTTTTTGTTTTTTGCTATCAGTGCTAACAACGTCAACCGGCTGGCTTGTTTTTAATAGTGCGCTGCTTTGAAACCACTTACCCGCTGTAAAGCCACCCGCTATGGCAATAAATGCTGCAATTGCGCCACCAAGTAGCCACACCATTTTTTTATAGCGCGTAAGTGCTTGCTGCTGTTTTAACTGCGCTGACTGCAAATCATATTGCTCGGCGCTCATATCTGCTTGTTGAGATTGCTTTAATGCATCTAATAAATAAGACATAAATTACCTAACTATATAATAAACGACATGCCAACACCTACTGCAAACAAAGCAGCAAATGCTAAGTAATAATAAACACGGCCAGTGGATTTAGGCGCATTATTCTGCGCAGCCACAAAATCCATAGGCAGTGATTCTTGGGCTGATTGTTTTATAATATCACTATCAACAATAAGCTGCTGCTTAGAAAAAGCCCCGACTAACGCGCGCTCACAGACTAAATTCATTAAGCGTGGAATGCCGCCAGTTAACTGATGTACAGCTTGCATAGCATCGAGCGAAAACACGCCTTTATCACACCCGGCAATATGTAAACGATGCTTTATATACGCAACTGTTTGCCCTTGGGTGAGCGGTAATAAGTGATACCGTGCTGTAATTCGCTGCGCCAACTGCCTAAGCTCAGTACGTTTTAATAATGCCTGAAGCTCTGGTTGACCCACTAAGACTATTTGTAACAGTTTTTTATGATCAGTTTCTATGTTGGTTAATAGTCGTAATTGCTCAAGCACATCGGGGGCAAGGAGCTGCGCTTCATCAATAATTAAAATTGTGTGCCCGCCCGCTTTGTTATTAGCCTCTAGGTGCTGCTTAATAATGTCGGTTAAACTTTTAAGGGTGGCATTTTGGGCATCGTAAGTAATGTTTAGCTCATCACAAATACTGGCCAAAAGCTCAAGCTCCGACAGCGCCGGATTATGGATCATTGCAACTTGAGTGTTCTCTGGCAGTTGCTCTAACATACTGCGGGTAATGGTGGTTTTCCCTGTTCCCACTTCGCCGGTTAGCAATACAAACCCGCCATCTTCGCCTAAACCATAGGTTAAATGGGCAAGTGCCTCTTTGTGGCGTTCGCTTAAAAATAAATAATGGGGGTTGGGCGAGATCGAAAATGGCTTTTCGCTCAAGCCAAAGTAGCTTAAATACACCGCAATGTTCCTTCGTCATTAAAACTCGGCCTATAATGGCAAAAAAAACGACAAAGTAACAACGTTGTATGCGCTTTATTATTGAAATAACGTAAATTTATGTAAAACAAAAAAGCGCCGCTAAATTTAGCGGCGCTTTTGTATTAAAGCTAAGTGCTTAGCTATTTTATTTTACTTAGTTTTCGTAACGCACCAAACGTAAATACACGTCACTGGTTTTAGCATGTAAGCTATTAAGCCCACTATCAAACTGGTAAACCCATGCTGAGCTCATCGTGCTTACCCCTGAGGTATTACTCCAGTAGTTTTGCAATTTAGTGCCTAAAAACACCTCTTCGTTAATACTTGGCTCGGTGCAGCTGTGCTCTAAAATACTGGCAAGCTCTTTAACATTAGGCACCTGCCAATCGTCGTAATCGGCAGTGGTGTCGTTTTCTGCGCCTCTGAGTGCTTCTTGCCAATTAAGTGACGGGGTAGAGCCTGTGCATGTTTCAGTGTCGCTATCGTAAACTTGTCCGTAGCTACAACGTTGCCACATTAGGCCTGTTTCTGTATCTAACACTGTGCCATCGTCATTAAGAGTGAAGCGAGTGGTTGGTGTTGTTGTATCCGCCCCGTCGTAACACGTTTGCGCTGCGGCTAGTTGAAAGCTTACGCTAAATACAGCCATTGAAAATAGTAAGCATGTTTTCATGATTTTCTCCTATCGGCTTCTGACTAAACGTACATACGCGTATTTTTCTTTCGGGTAGGCTAAGTCATTCCCGTTGCTCATATCGATAATGTACGCTTGCGATAAGCTGGTACCATCGGCTGCAGTTTGCGATGTCCAGTACGGTAAATTCACATCATCTATAGCGCCTGCTTCTGGCATATTTGGAAAAAACGCTTCATCAATTAATACGTTTTCGCCCTGCTTGCCATAATCAATTAAGCTCAACAGCTCAGTGTAAGTTGGTAAGCGCCAATTGGTACCGCCGCAAAAATCTAAGTCGTTCACTTCATTTATATAGGTTTGCACACCACAGCTTGTATCATCTGGACAGGTGGTATTAGCAGTACTGGTATCGGTAAAGGTTGTCGTGCCTAAATCCCAAAAGTAATGATTTTGGCCATCGCGTAAGGTGGTATTAGGTAATGTACCTGACTCTACACTTTTCACTTCCCATACAAGCCCCGTTACGTTGTCGCGTATACAAGTAAAGTCGTCACTATCATCAGCCACTTCATCGGCAAACTGATTTAGCTTAGTGTAGTCAAACGCAAGGTTACCTTGGCCTGCTTTATCGAGTTGGTTGGCAAAGCTGTCTCGACCAAGCTCTGCATCTTGACCCGGAAAGTCACTACTTTGGCAATTGATACGCTGGGTATTGTTATAACACTCGCCTAGGCCACTGTCGTTAATTAACCCTAATGCTTTTGGTGATACGTCAATAAATACGGTATCGGTGTCAGTGCGCCCTTTAGAATCAGTAACAGTGACTTCAAAGCTCAACGTGGTATCTAAATCAACGTCGGAGGCAAAAAATGTCGTGGTACATTGGCTAGTATTTGCCAGCGTTTCGGCATTGCCCGTTAATTGTTGCCAGCTACATGAAAACGTATCTGTTAGGGTGTCACTTTCACTTGCATCTAAGGTCACTTCCTCAAATTCTTCAACGTTTTGGTCATCTCCGGCATTGGCCACAACCAGCTCGTCTGTTTTATTTAATGTCATACTGTATTCAGTACTTGCCTCGCCGCCCTCGTCGTCGGTAACGCTTAATTGCCATATTAAATTAGTATTTGATTCAAGCAGCGGGTGGCTAAAACTTACCGTAGAGTTGTCAAAGTCGGTTACATCTAAATCAGGGCCTGAAATTAATTGCCACTGATAGCTATTAATTTGGCCATTTTCATCAGGGTCGCTCGACTCTTCAGCGCTTAACGTTACGGTGTCGTTATAGGTTGAAGGCAGTGTTTCTGGGGCTGTTTGACTAACAACAGCAAGCGGTAATTGATTACTTGAGGTAATAAATATGCTCACGTTGTCACTAACTAAGCTGCCATTATCTGTTTGATAGCTTACAGATAGTACAAGTTCACTATCGGCTTTAACATCGGGCGCAGTAATTGTTTGCTCTGCACCTTCAAGCGGGAAGCCGTCCACAGATGGGCCGCTAACGCGCTGCCAAGTAAAGGTACCGTCATCTGGTGAGCCTTGTGCGGTGATTGTAAACTCTGTTTTTTCTACAACTTGAAGATCGGTTCCGGCATTAACCGAGGTTTCAACAGTAGAGTCTTCACTACCGCCGCCTCCACCGCCACAGGCAGCCAATAAAAAACAAGATATAAGGGGAGTAAAAGCAAACGCTTTCATAAAACGCACCTATAATGTCAAATAATTACTATAGTGTAATCACTAGCAATAAAGGTGCCATTTAGAGTTATACCAATTCGCTTAATTAAGTGATCCATTTTGAGGCTGGAAAACGTGTCGCAAAATGATTAAGCATTATTGTGGATTAGTATTACATATACGTATCTTGATGAATACGCACAAACAGCTTAGTGCCTATTTTTGAGTAATCTACTTTGTATTCACGCCCATCAAGCGCCTGAATAAACAACAGCTGTTTTTCTTCACCAAAAATATCAGCGCTACTTACATTAACAATTTCAAGGTAACGCTCTTTGGCATCACGCCGGTTTTTAGGTAGATCCTCTTTAAATGGCTCCAAACCATTTTGAGTTACCTTTATACGTGGGTGCTGCTCTGCATTTACAATGACTAGATCAAGCTTTTTATCTTTATGGATGATGGTATTGCGACCACTCTTTATAAAAGATCTTTCTTGGCTCATTATTTTTCCTACTATCGCATTTAGTGTCCAACTTGCGATGCTATAAACCGTTCAGGTGCGCGTTTCCATTTATTTAAATCGGCACTGAACGACCAAATGTCTGTCTCTAATACACTTGCGGGTAACAGTAAGTTATATCCCGTTAACAACTCAAGGTGCTTGGCTCTGTTAGCAAACATAGCTATAAGTCCAGTATAGCTAAATCCTTTAGGTGAGGTGTATTGCGTCTCTTCTATTAACCATTCTGATGGGCAATTGCCATTTTTGCAATATTTTTGAACAGCTTGCATAAATAAATTACGCTGCTCTATCAGTAGTTTTCCGGCAATGCGTGGGTGTATAGCGCTTAAAAATTCGTCCATATCATTGAGCTTTAAACCTACTGCATTTAATTCAAGGTATTCAAGGCCATCAGCCACCTTAGGAATACCGCTGTGGTGTAAGTTACTAACATGTAACTGCCACTGGCCATATTTATGCTGATACACAAGTAAGGACTCACTAAGCACTAAACTGTAATAAGGTTCCTGTGTTTTTAAAAAACCAATAAAAATAGCAGCTATGCACATGCTTACTAAAAAAATTTCTATTAAGCTAATTTCACCCGGGCGCAGTAAATTAAACAGCATAATAAATACTAAACCTACGCTGCCTACAGTAAGTACTTCAATGCCATTGCGCGCCCCTTGCGCCCTGTATTTTATTATTGAACTTGGCTTACCCATATTGGTAAAAAGCCATATAAAATAAAAACATAACAATACCCCAAAGTATTATTTTTCTCATTGTTAAACAGGTTTTACACTGCGGTGGTTGCTTCATCGTTTTATCATAATTTTAGTGTTAAATGGGAACAAGTAATTAGTCTCATAAATTTTTACGCCTAACGCACAAATTTATGAGACACATAACCGCCTTTTCACGGTCTTATTTCGTACAATACTTACAATTTATTTTCAGGTATGAAAACGATGTATTCAAAACAGTCAGGTAAAGCTCTTTTTCCATTTTTAATTACGCTTCTTGTTATTTTAAGTGTGTACTTATATTTGCCATCTAGCCATGGTGAACAATCTAATTCAAGTGATACACCCACACAGGTGATGGCTCATACGGTATCGTCTCAAGAAAACATCGTTATGATTGAAGCCATAGGCAGTGCACGCGCAAACCAAGCAATTTATATAAAAAGCGCACAAAGCGATTATGTTACACACATATATTTTGAAGATGGCGACTTAGTAAGTAAAGGCCAACGCCTTGTGCAGCTGCAAAATCAGCAAGAACAATACGCTGTAAAAGAGCTAGGCATTAACTTAAAAGAAGAAAAGCGTCAGTTAAGCCGCCTTACTGAGCTTTCTCGTACGCAATCTACTGCTAAATCATTATTAGAAGAGCAGCTTTCACGCGTAGATGCCACGCAAGCCCAACTAGAAAGCGCTAAAACCAAACTTGATGAAATGCTAATTACCGCGCCGTTTTCTGGCTTATTAGGCAAACGAGAAGTGTCGGTGGGTGCTTATGTAAGTAGCGATACAATTATTACAACGCTTGATGATATTAGTATTATAAAAGTTGACTTTAAAGTCCCTGAAAAATATTTATCTCAACTTAACCTAGGCATGAAAGTACATACTCAAAACGATGCCTACCCAGGGCGCACTTTCACCGGCAAAGTGACCCATATTAGTTCTCGTATCGACTCGATTACTCGCAGTGTAGAAGTAACCGCAAGCTTTGCTAATAAATCCGGGCTATTACGCCCTGGTATGCTTTTAAACACCGCTTTGGAGCTTAGTAGTAATCAGGCGCTTATGGTGCCAGAAAAAGCCGTGATCCCACTGCAAGATAAACATTTTGTATACCAAGTAAAAGATGGTATTGCCAACAAGGTTGAAGTGCATGTTGCTGGCAGAAATAACGGCTGGGTAGCGATTGATGAAGGCCTTAGCGATGGCGAGCAAGTGATTACCGAAGGCATTATTAAAATTCGCCCTGGTAGCAAAGTAAGTGTTGAGGGTTAATCGGTGAAAATTACAGATACGAGTGTTAAACGCCCTGTTTTTGCCATAGTAATTAACTTACTACTGCTAACATTTGGCTTGGTGGCTTTTTCGATGCTACCACTTAGAGAATACCCTGATATTGAAACCCCTATTGTCAGTATTAGTACTGACTACACTGGTGCTTCGGCAGAAATAGTCGAGACAAAAATAACGCAAATATTAGAAAACCGGATATCGGGTATTGAAGGCATTAAAAGTATTAATTCTTCAAGCAGAAATGGCCGCTCTAATATCGTTATTGAGTTTGATATAAGCCGTGATATTGACGCAGCCTCAAACGATGTACGAGAGCGAGTTGCCCGTGCACTAGATAACCTACCAGAGCAAGTGCGCCCACCAGAGGTATCTAAGTCAAACAGCGACGAGAGCCCTATAGCCTGGTTTGTACTTAACAGTGAAACCATGAACTCGCTGCAATTGAGCGATTATGCACAGCGCTTTATTGTCGACCGATTAGCCGTTGTAGATGGCGTTTCAAATGTACGTATTGGTGGTGAGCGCCAATACGCCATGAAAATTTGGCTAAACCGCCAAGCCATGGCCGCTCGTGGGATCACTTCAAGTGATATCGAAAACACCCTACGCAGCGAAAACGTAGAGCTACCAGCAGGTGAAATTGAATCTATCGACCGCGATTTTACCGTACGTACAGCGCGTAGCTATAAAGACCAACGTGATTTTCAAAACTTAGTTATTAAACGCGGTGAAGACGGCTACCTTGTGCGTTTAGGTGAAGTTGCCGATGTACATTTAGAAGCCGCCGACGATGAAAGCCTGTTCCGTGGTAACGGCCGTAACATGATTGGCCTTGGCATAGTAAAGCAAGCTAAAGCAAACACCTTAACAGTGGTAGACAACGCCCGCAGTGAACTTGAAAAAATAAAACGTAATTTGCCAGAGGGCACCACTATTCAAGACAGCTACGATTCGTCTATTTTTATTAAAGAGTCAATCAACGAAGTATATAGCACGCTTGCCATTTCTATGGGGTTAGTGGTGTTAATAATATTTATCTTTTTAGGTAATATTCGCGCTACGCTTATCCCCGCCGTTACTGTGCCTGTAGCACTTGTTGGCAGCTTTATGTTTTTACTTGCCATGGGTTATTCAATCAACTTATTAACCTTACTTGCGCTGGTATTAGCGATTGGTTTGGTCGTAGATGACGCCATTGTAATGCTTGAAAATATTCACCGTCGTATTGAGCTTGGCGAGCCTCCCTTATTAGCAGCCTTTAGAGGCGCCCGCGAAGTAGGCTTTGCAATTATTGCGACAACGCTTGTGCTTATTTCGGTGTTTGTACCTTTAGTATTTATGGATGGGCGAATTGGCGCCTTGTTTACAGAGTTTGCAATGGCTGTAAGTGCCGCGGTGTTTTTCTCTAGTATTACTGCCCTTACCCTCTCGCCGGCGCTGTGCTCTAAAGTTTTAAAAGCGTCAGAAAAAGAAAGTAAATTTAGCCAATGGATGGACCGTGTTTTTAGCAAAGTTGAAAACAGTTACCGCCAATCACTTACCTCAAATATGACCAAAAAATGGGGCCTAATGATAAGCCTAGTACTTGCTGGTTTTGTTAGCTACTCGTTGTTTTTGCAAGTGCCCTCTGAGCTTACGCCAAAAGAAGACCGCGGTACCTTTTTTATTATGATGAGCGGCCCTGAAGGCGCAAGTTATGAAAATAACGCTGCCAACATGGCCAAAATAGAAGAGCGCCTGCTTCCTTACTCAGAAGCTGGCGAATTAAGCCGTGTTTTAGTGCGCGTACCGGGCTGGGGCGGCAGTGGCGGTGTTGCTATCGTTGGTATGGCCGATTGGGATAAGCGCAAACGCTCTACCTGGGAAGTTATGGACGAAATAAGCGCCAAAATGACCGAAGTAACAGATGTACGTGCCTTTGCTATTATGCGCCGTGGTATTGGCGGTGGTGGCTCTTCTCGCCCGATTGAGTTTGTGCTACAAGGTAACGATTACGAGCAACTTGCTGATTGGCGCGACCGCATTATAGAGCGCGCAGAAAAAAATCCAGGCTTGGTAAGAATCGATCACGACTATAAAGAAACCTTTCCACAATTTTTAGTCAGCATAGATAAAAACAAAGCCGCTGATTTAGGTGTGTCGGTATCAGATGTAGGCACCACGCTTGAAACCATGTTAGGGCAGCGCCGTGTTACCACCTTTATTGACCGAGGTGAAGAATACGATGTAATTTTAAAAGGCACTAAACAAGACTTTACAAACCCTACTGACATTTCAAATATTTACCTTAAATCACGCAGTGGTGAGCTGGTCCCACTAGATAGCCTTATAAGCTTAAAAGAAGAGGCCACAGCATCGCGCTTAAACCGTTATAACCGAATGCGCGCCATTACACTAAGCGCTAATCTTGCGGACGGTTATACACTTGAACAAGCACTTAACTTTTTAAACAAAGTAGCCGCAGAAGAAAACGACATTGACGGCGCTGTAGATTATAAAGGTGAATCACAATTATATTACGAAGGCGCATCGGCCATGACCTATGTATTTGTGCTTGCCCTAACTGTAACCTTTTTAGTTTTAGCTGCCCAATTTGAAAGCTTTATGCACCCGTTTGTCATTATGCTAACAGTACCACTTGGCCTAATGGGCGCTATGTTTGGCCTATGGACAACTGGCTTAACGCTTAATATTTATAGCCAAATTGGTATTGTAATGCTGATAGGTTTAAGCGCTAAAAATGGTATTTTAATAGTCGAATTTACCAACCAACTGCGTGATAAAGGCGTAGAATTTAGTGAGGCTATTTTGCAAGCGGCCACTCAGCGCCTGCGCCCAATAATAATGACCTCTCTGACTACGGTAATGAGCGCAGTGCCTTTAGTATTGGCATCAGGCCCAGGCGCAGAGAGCCGCATGGTAATTGGTGTGGTGGTATTTACAGGGGTTATTGTATCAACATTGCTAACGCTTTATGTTGTGCCTGCGGCGTATTATGCCCTAGCCCGCAACACACAGTCGCCAGAGTTTTTACAGCAAAAATTAAATAAGCAAGCCGACTCTCACCCGTTAAAAGACAGCGAAGAAATTTAACTGAGCTTACACTGCGCCGTAACTTGCTGTTACGGCGTATTCAATTTATGCTCGCCTTAATACTGTAACAGACATAATTAGGACAACTTATGAGCACATCAACACAACTAGCAACATTTGGTGGAGGCTGTTTTTGGTGTATAGACGCTGCATTCAGACGAGTAAAAGGTGTACTAAACGTAAGCTCAGGTTACACCGGCGGCCATACCGACAACCCCACGTATAAATCAGTCTGCTCTGGTACAACAGGCCATGCTGAGGTTGTGCAACTGGAATTTGACAGCGCTGTAGTGAGTTTTGAAACACTGCTTAGCATGTTTTTTACGTTACACGATGCCACGCAATTAAATCGCCAAGGTAACGATATTGGCACACAGTATAGAAGTGTTGTTTATTACCACAACGATGCACAATTAAATCAAACCAATGAGATGATAGCCCAGCTACAAAACCATATTAGCGAACCAATAGTGACAGAGGTTAGCCCTGCTACCACATATTACCCAGCGGAGCATTATCATCAAGATTACTACAACGAAAACCCACAGCAGGGTTACTGTAGTATTTTAATTGCGCCTAAGTTACACAAGTTTGAAACTGTATTTAAAGAATTTTTAGCTGACTAGCTAATTTGCGTTGTTAAAATAATTCTAATACCAATCCGCATAATTAAGTGATCTATTTTGAGGATGGATAAACGTGTTGATAGCAAGGCAAAAAATTCGCTATTTAGTTGTT
>NZ_DCYU01000114.1:0-3352 GCF_002331165.1 Pseudoalteromonas sp. UBA2102 | reverse complement strand
TTTTTTCTTTAGCAAAAGAGCCGCTTTTAAAAGCGTTTAATACGGTGGTTATGCAGTACGAAAAAGAGAGTGTTGACAGGGTTAAAAGGCTACACACTATTCAAGGCATTGTAATTATAGTTATTTTATTATCTATATTAGTCGAGTTTTTACTCGTTTATAAAGCCAGAAATAAAAAACACATTTAATATCAGTGTAAGCAATAATGCACATTGGCATAAATTATTAAGCGTTTAAGCTAGCAAAAAAAGCCATTTAAACGCTTAATAGTTTTATATTGTTATAGGTTATCGTCGCTAATGCGGCTTGCTACCGCACTACTTTGATCTTTATATTTTGCATCTTTACGAATGTTATAAGGGTTTTCGCAGGGTCCTGAAAGCATTTCAAAGCTCATTGCACCAATTTTCATCATTGGGCGCAGCGCTAGTGGTAACTTACCTGAGTTATAAAATTCTAAAACAATATTACCACTCCAACCTGGGTCGATTCTGTGCGCTGTTACATGCACCATCAAACCTAAGCGGGCAAGTGATGAACGACCATCTAACCAGCCTACTATGTCGGCAGGAAGTGTTACTTTTTCATGCGTAATGGCCAATGCCAGCTCACCTGGGTGTAAAAAGAAAGCTTCGCCGTCGGCAAGCTCAATCTCTTCACTCATGATTGATTCCATAGCCTTATTTAACTGATCTTTAGGGCCACTTAAATCTACGTACGCTGCGTTATGTGCGTTAAAGGTTCTAAATTTGTTCCCTAAACGCAAATCGGCTGTCACACCCGAAATCATTTCATTAGTCGGCGCAGGCTCAATCACTATGCGGCCATCGCTTAAATATTCTTTAATATGGGTATCTGAGAGTCTCATTTTTTCTTAGTCCTGCGTTATCACTATCTCAACACTGTGTTGGTGCTGCTGATAAAAAAGCGTGCTGGCAATCAGTCTTGCCGCTGCGCTGTATGTGTTGCTAATAGCCGCGCTGGTATCGCTGGCGATTAATTTACCTTGCTCTGAGTATTCACGAATATTTATGGCAAGTGGAATATGGCTTAACACCGGTACGCCGTGTTTATGGGCAAGTTTTTCTGCGCCATCTTTGCCAAATACATGGTTGGCTTCACCGCAGTGGCTACAAATGTAGTGACTCATATTTTCTATAAGCCCAAGCACAGGTACGTTAACTTTATTAAACATTGCAATGCCTTTTTGCGCATCGGCAAGGGCTAAATCTTGTGGCGTAGTCACAATAACAGTGCCGCTGGCAGGCACTTTTTGGCTCATTGTTAGCTGTATATCGCCCGTACCCGGTGGCATATCAACAATTAAGTAATCAAGTTCGCCCCAATCAGTTTCGTTTAATAATTGGTTGAGCGCTCCCGATGCCATTGGGCCTCGCCAGACCGTTGCGTCATCACTTGGCACTAAAAAGCCGATTGATTGCGCTTTAATGCCGTTGGCATCAAATGGCTGTAGTAGTTTGTTATCTTTGGTTTGTGGCTCTGCACCCACAAGCCCTAAAAGCATAGGAATAGATGGCCCATAAATATCAGCATCTAAAATCCCTACTTTTGCGCCTTCGCTTTTAAGCGCCCCAGCTAAATTAACAGCGGTCGTGGATTTTCCTACCCCCCCTTTACCTGAGGCAATCAGCACAATGTGTTTAATGGCTTTAAATTTTGCAGGCTCTTTTATAGTCACCACAGAGTCTATGGTAACCGGTGTATTTATACTTTCACTTACGTGCTGCTCAACTAACGGCATTTCTGATTGAGCCGCAAATGGCAGCGTTATTTTAATGTGTATTGATTTATCGTCATTTTGCGAAATGGTATCAATAAAACTTTCATCAATACCTACGGCAAATGCCGCGCTTCGATACGCCGCTAAGGCAGTAATAATCGGTTGTTTTTGCACCGATTTAGAGGAGAATAGTTTCGACAGTCCAAACATAGCAATTAAATAGCGTTTCTTTGATGAAAAGTGCCACAGAATTATGTAACATTCAGGGCATTAACACCAGTCAATTAACAAAAATCCATAAGCTGCGCGTACCGTTACTCCAAAGCTTATGGATAAATTAATGATAACCGCCTTTTTTGTAGTAAAAATGGTGGTTTATCCTCAATTCGGAATGATTATGACGCAGCGAAAGATCCTCATTACCAGCGCATTACCTTATGCAAATGGCCCTACTCACTTAGGCCATTTATTGGAATATATTCAAACTGATATTTGGTCACGTTTTCAAAAGCTACAAGGCCACGAAGCTTATTATGTTTGCGCCGACGATGCTCACGGCACGCCAATTATGCTTAATGCGCAAAAGCAAGGGATCACGCCTGAAGAAATGGTTAAAAATGTAAGCATTGAACGCCAGCGCGACTTTGCCGACTTTAACATCAAGTTTGATAAATACCACAGCACCCACAGCTCAGAAAATAAAGAGCTGAGTGAGCTTATTTATAACCGCCTTAATGATGCGGGTCATATTAAAAAGCACACTATTTCACAGTTATTCGACCCTGAAAAAGGCATATTTTTACCAGATCGCTTTGTAACAGGCACTTGCCCAACGTGTAAGTCTGAAAACCAAAATGGCGATAGCTGTGACTCGTGTGGCGCAACTTACAGCCCAACCGAATTAATAAACCCGCGCTCAGTAATGTCAGGTGCAGAGCCAATTTTAAAAGATTCAGAGCATTACTTTTTTGACCTGCCAGCATTTGAAGGCATGCTTAAAGAGTGGCTACACTCGGGCTCTATTCAGCAAGAAATGGCGAATAAGTTAGATGAGTGGTTTACCGATGGCCTGCAACAGTGGGATATTAGCCGCGATGCGCCTTACTTTGGTTTTGAAATTCCAAATGCACCGGGCAAATACTTTTACGTATGGCTAGATGCGCCAATTGGCTACATGGCAAGCTTTAAAAATCTATGTGACGAAAAAGGCCTCGACTTTGATGCATTTTGGGCTGAAGGTTCTGATGCTGAGCTTTATCACTTTATTGGTAAAGACATTATTTACTTCCACAGCTTATTTTGGCCAGCCATGCTAGAGGGCGCTAATTTTAGAAAGCCAACTAACGTGTTTGCACATGGCTTTGTAACCGTCAATGGCGAAAAAATGTCTAAATCAAAGGGTACGTTTATAAAAGCACGTACTTACCTTGATAACCTAGACCCAGAGTACTTACGTTATTACTACGCAGCTAAATTAAACAGCGGTATTATTGACCTTGATTTAAACCTAGAAGACTTTGCACAACGTGTAAATTCAGACCTAGTAGGTAAAGTAGTAAACATAGCAAGCCGCTGTGCAGGCTTTATTACTAAAAAGTTTGACGGTAAATT
>NZ_DCYU01000118.1:0-6478 GCF_002331165.1 Pseudoalteromonas sp. UBA2102 | reverse complement strand
TTAATAAAGAATGGTGGGTCATGATGGACTTGAACCATCGACCAATGGATTAAAAGTCCACTGCTCTACCAACTGAGCTAATGACCCGCTCTTTTTGCCGCATTTTGAGTGGGGTAACCATTCGTTTGCTGCGGGCGCTTATAATACTTATTTATAAAATGAGTGCAACCGAAAATGTCTCTTTTTTTCAGTTTTTATGCCTAGGTGAGCAAAATTAAAGCGTTTGTGCTCAAACTACATGCAAATACAAGATTCGCCGAGTATTTCTATGTAGTTTGAGCTTTAAATACACTGCTTAAATGCGCCCTAATTAGCTAAACGCTCGGTTGCAAGTTTTGCAGCAGTTGTACTTGGATATTGGTTAATTAGATCACCCAATATTTTTTGTGCCTCTTGATTTAGGCCTTGCTCTTGTAAAAGCGTGCCTAATTTTAACATGGCATCTGGTCGTTTGTTTGAGTTAGGAAACTCATTAACCACCACTTTAAAATGCTCACTTGCTTTTACACCATCATTTTTAATGGTTAGCAACTGCCCAAGCCAATAATGTGCATTAGAGGCATACACAGAATTAGGATAGGTTGTTAAAAATGTTTGAAACTCAGGAATAGCTTGGTCGTAGCGTTTATCTTTCATTATTAGCGCTACTGCACGCTCATACGCCTCGTTTTCAGATAAGTCACTACTATAGGTTTGTGCGTCACTCGATTGCGTGTAATCGGTTGCAGGCGCAGCAGCAGGTTGTGTATACGCTTGGCTTACGCGGTTTTCTATTTCTTGATAAAGCTCACGCTGGCGCTGAAGTACTTTTTCAAGTTTATAACTTTGCTCTTCAGTAACACCGCGAATTTGGCTTACTTCATCTTGAAGCAGGTTAAGTTGTTGCTGTAATTCAACTTGTAATAAGTTTCGCGACTGCATCATGTTTTCTAGTGATGCTAAACGCTTCTCTATGCTCGACTGTGAACTTGCAGCTTCTGAAACAGGAGCGGGAGCAGCCAAAACTTGGGTGCTCCCGCTCAATATCATGGCTGCCAAAATAATTTTCGGCTTCATAATATCTCTTATCTTAGTAAACTAGTACCGCACGGCGGTTTTTAGCGAAAGCTGACTCAGTGCGAGATTTAACCATTGGTTTCTCTTCACCGTAGCTAACTACTGACATTTGGCTAGCAGAAACACCTAAGCTTTGTAGGTATTTTTCTACAGCTTGGCCACGATGCTCACCTAGTGCAATGTTGTACTCAGGCGTACCGCGCTCATCAGCGTGACCTTCAATTAATACTTTTACTGAAGGGTTTTGAACTAAAAACTCAGCATGTGCGCGAAGTAATTCTGCGTACTTGTTCTCAACAGTTGCTTTGTCGAAGTCAAAGTAAATGATTTGCTCTTGACGAAGCGCTTCATACTTTTGACGAAGTTGCTCTTCTGCTTGTTGTTCAGGTGAAATTGTTGCTACTTCAACTGTGTCCGTGTTTGTTGATTGCTCAACTGCACTTTGGTTTGATTGGTTAGCTGCGCCTTCATCAATATCTGAAGATGAGCTACAAGCGGCTAATGTCATTACTGGCACAGCGATTAGCAGGCCTTTAAGTACTTTGTTAAGTTGCATTGAGTAGATTCCTATTTTGAGTAAACCAGCAAATATTACTGTAAATATGGCGACCAAGCTGGTGCCTTTACTTGTCCGTCTAGCACGGGTAAACGTGCTTTAAAGCGACCGTCCATCGATACCAGCGCGAGTACCTGTTTATTATTATGAAGCGTGCTATATATGATCATCGAACCGTTTGGCGCTATGCTCGGTGATTCATCAAGGCGAGTTCGCGTTAATACTTGAAACGCGCCCGTAGCCAGCTCTTTCTTAGCAAGATGGTACTGCCCGTTGGTACGGTTAACCATCACTAATTCTTTACTGTCTGGCGTTATAGAACCCGCTAGGTTCATATCGCCGTCGAAGGTCAATCGTTGTGACCTACCAGTTCTTAAATTTAACTTATAAATCTGGGCATTACCACCCCTTTCAGATGTAAACACAATATCCTGGCCATTTGGGTACCAAGATGGTTCAGTATCTATACTACGGTGGCGTGTAAGGCGTGTTTCTTTACGTGTTGCTAAATCTAAAACATATACTTCGGTTGCACCTGTTTTATCTTTAGAAAGCACCAATAACATTTTTTTGCCATCTGGTGAAAACTGCGGCGCACCGTTAATACCACGGTAGCTTGTAATCAGTTCACGCTTACCTGAGTAGAGATCTTGAATGTAAATTTGGCTTTGGCGGTTTTCGAACGTTACATACGCAAGCTTAGTACCATCTGGTGACCAAGCTGGTGACATTAACGGCTCTTTTGAGCGCAATAACACTTGCTCGTTAAAGCCATCGTAGTCGGCAACCACTAACTGGTAAGGTTTTGGTTGATCTTCGCGTACAATTACATACGCAATTTTAGTTAAAAACGCGCCTTTTTCACCGGTTAGCTTTTCGTAGACTACATCGCTTATGCGGTGTGAGTAACGGCGAAAGCCACTTTCACCAATTACGCTTTCACGTGCTTCTAAAATGTGGTCTTGGCTTTTTACAAGTTTACCGTTGCTCATCATTTGCGTTTGGCCGCCGGTAATTTGCCCACGGATCACATCTACCAATTCGTAGCGTACTAGGTAACGCCCATCAGTTTGCTGATCAACTTCGCCAACGACAACCGCTTCTACACCTTGGTTTACCCAAGCTGCGTAGTCTATATCGCCATCTTTATTAGGAAGTTGCGGCATTTGTGCTACATCTACCGGTTTAAACTTACCACTGCGCATTAAATCGGCAGCAATAACATCGCTCAATTTTTGCGGAATTGGGCCAACACCATTGTATTTAAAAGGCACGATGGCAATAGGACGTGCGCCGTCTACACCTTCAGTTATTACAATTTCAAGTGCCGCATTTGCCACACCCTGAAACCCTAATAATATAACTACAAAGGCTATTTTAATTTTGCTGAACATATCATTCCTTTAAAATTCTGGCTTGATTGTTAAATTAATATTCTTAAGTTGCTCGAATACATCTTTGTCTTTAGATACAGGTAATGTGTCGGCCATGCGCACAGCTCTAAGTGCTGCTTCACACACTAACTTATCACCCCCTAACGATTTAACCTGCGTTACTAAACCATTAAACCCAAGACGAATATTTACTCGGCACTGTTGATTTTTCATTTTTTCATCAATCAGTAAGTTTTGCTGAATACGCGCCATAATTAAGGCTCTATACTTATCAACTTCGCTTACTACTTGCTGTTGGCGTATTTTACTACGTGCAGCCTGCTCTTTTGCAAGTTGTTCTTGTAACATTTGCTCTTGCAGCGCTTGCTGACGTTTGCGTTCGGCTTCTTTGGCACGCGCTTTGGCTTCTGCTTCACGTTTTTTACGCTCTGCTTCGGCTTTTTTCAGTGCCTCTTCTTCTGCTTTACGCTTATCTGCAGCCGCTTTGGCTGCATTTTCAGCCTCTTGCTTTTGCTTTTCGGCTTGTTTTGCCTTAGCACGTTCTTTTTGTTCAATTTCACGCGCTTTTTTAGCTTCAGCCTCAGCTTGTGCTTTTTCTTTCTCTTTTGCTTTGCGCTGTTGCTCTAGCTTTTTAATATTACGGGCTTCGGCTTCACGTTGTTTACGTGCATTGGCGGCTCTGCGCTCTAAGTCGCGTATGCGCTTATCTTCAGCACGTTTTTTAGCGTCTTCTTTTTTTTGCAACTCGGCAATTTTTTGCTCAACTTGCTTTTGATCTACAGTGACCGCAGACACTGCATTATCAGGCTCAGGAATAGCCGAATTAAGAGTCACTTCCATTACTTTAGGTGCCGGTGGGTGTATATTTGCAGTTGCCCACAAAAAGCCCCCTAAACCTAAATGTAAAAGTACTGACTTGATTATAGAACTATTCATGTTACTACTGTGTCCCCTCAAAGGATTCTGTCATTAAACCCACAGATGGTACGCCAGCATTCTTTAAAAAGTCCATTAATAACAACACTTCTTGGTAAGAAACCTTACCAGAGCCTTTGATCATTACTGGTACATCAGGGTTTTTCATTAGCTGAAGCTTAATAACCGCGGCCACATCAAGTGCTTCCATTGGCTCTTCTGGATCAGTCCCTATGCTTACATAGTACTTACCTGCCGAGTCAATTGAGGCAATAATGGGTGGCGTGTCTTTAGTATCAACTAAATCCGACTCTTCCATTTTTGGTAAATCAACTTTTACACCGTGAGTAATAAGCGGTGCTGTTGCCATAAATATAATTAGCAATACCAACATTACATCAATGTAAGGTACTACATTAATTTCTGCGACCGGACGGCGCTTCTTACGCTGATACATTCGCTTTAGCCTCTATTTGGGTAGCTGCTTGACGGTGTAAAATATTGGCAAATTCTTCCATAAAGTTGATGTAGTGTGATTCTAGTTTTTCAACTTTATTAGCAAAGCGGTTATACGCAATAACAGCCGGAATAGCCGCAAATAAGCCCATTGCCGTTGCAATAAGTGCCTCAGCAATACCTGGCGCTACCATTTGTAATGTTGCTTGCTTCACTTCACCAAGTGCAATAAAGGCATTCATAATACCCCACACCGTTCCGAATAAGCCGATATACGGACTAATCGAACCCACTGTCGCTAAAAACGATAAGCTCGATTCTAGTTTTTCGATTTCACGCGACAGTGCCACACGCATTGAGCGATGCGTACCTTCCATTACAATGCCTGCACTTTGAAAGGTGTTCTTTTTATGGCGTGCAAACTCTTTAAAGCCTGATGTAAATAACGCTTCAATACCATGAGATTGACCGCTACGTGATGAGATTTCGTTGTATAGTTTGCTTAAGTCGATACCTGACCAAAATTTTTGTTCGAATTTTTTTGCATCAGACAAGGCGTCGCTAATTGCTTTTTTGCGCTGAAAAATAATTGCCCATGACATAACAGACATTGCTACTAGCGCTAACATTACTAACTGCACAAGCAAACTGGCTTCTAGAATTAGATCTAAAAAATTAAGCCCTGATCCCACGTTAAACTCCTAAATAATTTCAAAAAACGTCAATTTGGTTATTTTGTGTAAATAAGACCATTGTAACGGCCATAAGTTGCATCTAGTGTATCGAGTCAAGGGTTTACTGACAACGATATTGCTATGAATTGGCAACAAAAAACGTTAAACATACGCTTAATCGCTTGTTTGTTTCTAAAACGCGACTACCGCGTTTAGTAAAACACAACTTAATACTACAAAAGTGCGTAAATATACGCACTAAACTTAATAAAACGCACCGTTTATTCATAAAAAGTGCATAAGCACGCAAAAGTAATTCACGCCACTTTGCATGTACTAATATAACTAATACTGTAACAATACAGCTCAGACCAGTTATTTATTAATTTTCAGACACTTATAAAGTTAACGAATAATTAACGTACAAGTTTCGAACAACAAAAAAATTCATCAGATTAGTTTTTCTTATCTGAAATTTTAAATTTTCTAGTTTGAACAAAAAATGCTTATTCCGTATTATTCTCCCATACCGAGCTTACGCACTGAATGAAACATTTTTCATTAAGCCAAGTTCTTAGTAATAGGATTTTTAATCGTATTACATTGTTTTACTCTTTTTGGATAAAACCTGATTAAGTAAAACGTAGTTCCCTGGATTACTTCCTTCAACTTGTTGTTTGCCCGCATTATATGCGGGCTTTTTTTTGCCTAAATTTTACCGCCAACTTGGCATATAACCGGTATAAATTAAACAATCTGTTTAATTGCCAACGGTGTATTTACTATCTTTTTTACCCGTTCGTATCTTTAAATTATCTACTTTCAGTAAAAAGCATGTTTATAACAAGGTAAAACTTATTAACACAATTAGCGCCACGTCTAATCTCTTATGTTGCTACTGCTTTAAAGCTAACTGGTTTTAATGGTACGCAGCATAGCCACGCCAGTCTTAACGTTAAGTGAATTACAAAACGATTTTAATTTATTGGTTACATTTGCAACAAAGTGGATGAAAGCTGAGTAAGTTTTAAAAAATTATACTAATTTTCTTAATTAAGTGAGCTAAGTTGAGGCTGGAAAAACGTGTTGATAGCTAGGCAAAAAATTCCTATTTAGTTGTTCTTGGCAATTGCTCCTGTACTGCTCTACCTTTTGCATTCAGTCGTAAATGAGAGTTTTTAACGCAGGTAGCGACACGTTTGCCTCGCAAAATGATTAAGTGTTATTGCAAATTGGTATTACATTTAACAGAGGAAGTAGCCCGCTACATTTACTGTAACAGGCTAAAGAGGGGTTAATCTTGTTTTGGGAGTAAACCAAAGTGATGATACGCATTGTCAGATACAATTCGCCCGCGCGGTGTGCGCTGTATAAAACCTTGCTGAATTAAAAAAGGCTCTATTACATCTTCAATGGTTTCTTTTTCT
>NZ_DCYU01000009.1:17597-30105 GCF_002331165.1 Pseudoalteromonas sp. UBA2102 | reverse complement strand
AAACGAAACCGGCTCAATGGAAGCGGTGTGCTTTTTAACAGAGCAACACGTTAAAGGTCGTGATACCTACTGGAAGGTTCGCCAAGCGGTAGAAACAACACAAGATTGCCTATACACATTTAATCAGCTAAAAAGCAAAAAAGTAGACCCTCGTCGTCCACTTCGTAAAATTGTGTTTAACGTACCAACACGTCGCGAGCTGACCATTGGTGAAAGCGCTATTGAGCATGGTTTAGCCATTGCCGCAGGTAGTAAGCTATGTAAAGACGTAGCCAACATGCCACCCAACATTTGTAACCCTGCTTATTTAGGCGAACAAGCGCAAGAGCTGGCTAGCAATTTTGACAACATCACCGTTGATATTATTGGCGAAGAAAAAATGGCCGAACTAGGTATGAACTCGTACTTAGCAGTTGGTCGCGGCAGTGATAACGAATCGGTTATGTCGGTTATTAACTACAAAGGTGCAAGCGATGAGCAAGCGCCTATTGTGCTAGTAGGTAAAGGCTTAACGTTTGACTCGGGCGGTATTTCAATTAAGCCAGGCGAAGCCATGGATGAAATGAAATACGACATGGGCGGCGCAGCTGGTGTAATTGGCGCTATGCGCGCACTGGCACAAATGCAGCTACCTATTAATGTAATTGGTGTTTTAGCCGGCTGTGAAAACATGCCAAGCTCTAACGCGTATCGCCCTGGTGATATTTTAACAACAATGTCGGGGCAAACCGTTGAAGTGCTTAATACTGATGCCGAAGGCCGATTAGTATTATGTGATGCGTTAACTTACGTTGAGCGTTTTGACCCAGATACAGTAATTGACGTAGCAACACTAACAGGCGCATGTATTGTTGCCCTTGGTGCACACGCAACAGGTTTACTGTCAAACCACAACCCACTTGCGCATGATTTATTAAAAGCGTCTGAGCAAAGTGGCGACCGTGCATGGCAGTTACCACTGTGGGATGACTATCAAGATCAACTCGATAGCCCATTTGCCGATTTTACAAACTTAGGTGGGCGCTCTGCTGGTACTATTACCGCAGCGTGTTTCTTATCTAAGTTTACTAAAAAGTATAACTGGGCTCACCTAGACGTAGCCGGTACCGCGTGGCGCAGTGGTGCTAAAAAAGGCGCAACAGGTCGCCCTGTTCCTATGCTTACTCAGTATTTATTAAACCGAGCGGGTGTAAGCGAAGCTACGCACGACTAATAACCTAATTAACCTGAGCCTTATTTAGAAAAGCCACTCAGCAGATATTTTTAGCGCTAACAACGTTAAATTTATTTGCCATAGGCAAAATATTTTAACCAGAGCTTAGGTTATTTAACTTGTATTAAGGCGCCATTTGGCGCCTTTTTTATTGCTGTAATTATCTGTGTATTAATTGAAGCAAACCCCGTTATATGGCAAAATCTGCCTCTTAATTTATGTGTATCAACTATGTGCACATTCAATGTCATGGGAAACCCCGATACAATGAACATGAATGCTCAATTTTTCGTTCTAAAGCAACAAGATGAATCTAAAGCGCAGGCTGATGATCATTTTGCTTTAGCAGCTCAAATTGCCGCAGAGCAGTATCGATTAGGGCATCGTGTATTTATTTTTGTAGATAACGAACACACCGCCTATGCCATTGACGAAACCATTTGGGCATTTGATCCCGACAGTTTTGTGCCGCATAACCTGCAAGGCGAAGGCCCTAAAGCCGGCGCACCAGTAGAAATAGGCACCACGCCTCCTGTTGGCAAACGTAACGTTTTAATTAACTTAGCTAATAACCTGCCTGATTTTATTAGGCGTTTTAGCCAAGTTTTTGATTTTGTACCAGTAGAGTCTGTAGCTAAACAAGCCGCTCGTGAGCGCTTTAAAAAGCTGCGCCAACTTGGTGCCAATATCAGCACGCAAGAGATTAATAGCTAGCCGTTTAGGATAAAGCTAACCAACTAATTTAAGTACTTATTTAAGGTTCTGTGTAATGGATAAAACCTACAATCCGCAAGATATTGAACAGTCGCTATACCAAGACTGGGAACAAAAAGGCTACTTTAAGCCATCTGGCCAAGGCGTACCGTATTCGATCATGATCCCGCCGCCAAATGTCACCGGTAGCTTGCACATGGGCCACGCCTTCCAAGATACAATAATGGATACCCTTACGCGTTTTAAGCGTATGCAAGGTAACAACACATTATGGCAAGTAGGTACTGACCACGCGGGTATTGCAACGCAAATGTTGGTTGAGCGTAAACTACACGCTGAAGAAGGTAAAACACGTCACGATTTAGGCCGCGAAGATTTTATTAATAAAATTTGGGAATGGAAAAACGAATCTGGCGGTACTATCACTAAACAGCTTCGCCGTCTTGGCGCATCGGTTGATTGGGACCGTGAACGCTTTACGATGGACGATGGCTTATCTGAAGCGGTTAAAGAAGTCTTTGTACGTCTTCACAAAGAAAACCTAATTTATCGCGGTAAGCGCCTAGTAAACTGGGATCCAAAATTACACACAGCTATTTCAGACCTTGAAGTTGAAAACAAAGACAAACAAGGCCACATGTGGAATCTGCGCTACCCACTTGCTGATGGCGTTAAAACACAAGACGGCAAAGACTACATTGTCGTAGCAACAACACGTCCAGAAACCATGCTAGGTGACTCAGGTGTGGCGGTTAATCCAGATGACGAGCGCTACACAGATTTAATTGGTAAAGAGATTTTACTGCCTATCGTAAATCGTCGTATCACAATTGTTGCAGATGAACACGCTGATAAAGACAAAGGCACGGGTTGTGTAAAAATCACCCCTGCACACGACTTTAACGATAACGAAGTTGGCAAGCGTCATAAAATGCCAATGATCAATATTTTCGATAAAAACGCTGCTATTCTAAGCCAAGGTGAAACATACACCTTTGACGGTAAAGAACTTGAGTTTGATGCGCCAATTCCTGAGCGCTTACACGGCCTAGACCGTTTTGCTGCGCGTAAAGCGATTATCGCAGAATTTGAAGAACTTGGTTTACTCGAAAAAATCGAAGACCATGCGTTAACTGTACCTTACGGCGACCGCTCTGGTGTGATCATTGAGCCACTCCTTACCGACCAATGGTATGTACGTGTTGCGCCACTTGCAGAACCTGCAAAAGATGCCGTTAAAAATGGCGACATTCAGTTTGTGCCTAAACAGTACGAGAACATGTACTTCTCGTGGATGAACGACGTACAAGATTGGTGTATTTCACGCCAGCTTTGGTGGGGTCACCGTATTCCAGCTTGGTACGACAGCGAAGGCAACGTTTACGTTGGCCGCGATGAAGCTGAGGTACGCCGCGACAACAACATTGCCGATGATGTTACGCTAAGCCAAGACGAAGACGTACTTGATACCTGGTTCTCATCTGCGCTATGGACGTTCTCAACGCAAGGTTGGCCAGAGAACACGGATGATTTAAAAACCTTCCACCCATCTGACGTGTTAGTAACGGGTTTTGATATTATTTTCTTCTGGGTTGCGCGTATGATCATGATGACGCTGCACTTTATAAAAGATGAAAATGGTAAGCCACAAGTGCCGTTTAAAACAGTGTATGTTACCGGCCTAATACGTGATGACAACGGCGATAAAATGTCTAAGTCAAAAGGTAACGTACTTGACCCACTAGATATGATTGACGGCATCGAGCTTGAAGATTTAGTACAAAAGCGTACCGGTAACATGATGCAGCCTAAACTTGCTGCAAAAATTGAAAAAGATACGCGCAAAGTATTTGCAAATGGTATTGAAGCACACGGTACCGATGCGCTTCGCTTTACCCTTGCAGCAATGGCATCAACTGGTCGTGATATCAACTGGGATATGAACCGCCTAGAAGGTTACCGTAACTTCTGTAATAAACTATGGAACGCAAGCCGTTACGTATTAATGAACACAGAAGAGCAAGATTGTGGCTTCAACGATGCACAAAAAGAGTTCTCGTTAGCCGATCGTTGGATATTAGGTCAATTTGAAGCAACGGTTAAAACCTACACTGAGCACCTTGATAACTACCGCTTTGATTTAGCCGCTAACACACTTTACGAATTCACTTGGAACCAGTTCTGTGATTGGTACTTAGAGCTGACTAAGCCGGTATTATTTAAAGGCAATGAAGCACAGCAACGTGGTACACGTAATACACTCATTACGGTACTAGAAAGCCTACTGCGCTTAATGCACCCAATGATGCCATACATTACCGAAACTATTTGGCAGCGCGTTGCACCACTGGCAGGGCTTGAAACTAAAGGCACCAGCATCATGGTACAGGGCTTCCCTGTTTATAATGAAGCAAACGTTGATGCCCAAGCTATGGACGACTTAGAGTGGGTTAAACAGTTTATTTTAGCAATTCGTGTTATTCGTGGTGAGATGGACATCAGCCCGAGTAAGCCACTTAACGTGTTGCTAGCTAACGCGTCAAGCGATGATGTGCGCCGTATTAACGAGAACGAGTCATTTATTGCCTCGCTTGCTAAACTTGAATCGTTCACCCTGCTTGAAAACAAAGACGATGCACCAGCGTGTGCAACATCCTATGTTGGCAACCTTGAAATTATGATCCCTATGGCGGGCTTAATTGACGTTGAAGCAGAGCTTGCACGTATTAACAAGCAACTCGAAAAAGCAGAAAAAGGCCTAGCCCAAGTGCAAAACAAGCTGGCTAACGAAAAGTTTGTAAATAACGCACCAGAAGCCGTACTTACAAAAGAAAATGCTAAATTAGCTGAATTCACTGATGCCAAAACCAAGCTACTTGAGCAAAAAACTAAAATAGAAAGCTTATAATTTTAGTTGCCTGCTAAAGCAATTTAGCAGGCATTAAAAAAGCCGCTCACTGTTAAAGTGAGCGGCTTTTTTGTGCCCTGCGATTAACCACAAGGCACCGCTACATTAGAACTTGTAGTTGTACTGAGCGCCAACAAGTACAGCGTGACCTTTAGACTCAAAGCCCCACTCACTGCCTGACTCATCAGCTTCAGTAAATGTTTGTGTTTTACCACGAATAATACTCACACCTAAATCAACATTTGATTGCGTGTCGATAGTGTAGTTACCACCAAACGAGAACCAAAAACGGTCTGTATCAGGGATAGAGATAGAAAGGTGAGTTTGCGATACTGGCGACTCATCAAACGCTACACCTGCACGAAGTAGTAAGTCTTCGTTGTATTGATAATCTGTGCCGATAGAGTAACGAAACGCATCGTCAAACTGCTCTTGCTTTTCAAAAGCAACAAACTTGTCGCCTGTTGGTGCAGTTACTTGCGCTTCTAGTGACTCAAAGCTGCTCCAACCTGTCCATAATACGCTGTAGTGTAAGCCAAGTTTTTCATCTAACTGGTGAGAACCAGAAAACTCAGCAATAGCTGGTAACGTTATCTCTACAGAACCCGGTAGTTGTGCACCACCAGTGCCGCCTACAGCTACTGGTAAGTCATTTGAGAAATCACCTTCAAATGTGATGTCTGTTTCGCTGCGGTAGTTAAAACCAAAACGGCTATTTTCGTCTAGTTGGTACATTAAACCAACGTTTAAACCTAGGCCTGTGTCGTCACCTTGAAGGTTTACTGCATCAGCACCAAAATCAAAGCCGCTTGTATTAGCGCCTACTTTACGGATTACGGTTGCATCTGCATAAATGTAGTTTAAGCCAATACCAAAGCTAAATTGCTCAGTTACTTTATAAGCAACGCTTGCATTAAGGTTAACGGTGAAAATTTCTGTCTCGCCTGCAATTTGGCCTGCTACGTAGTCATCGTTAAACTCTGTAGATAAACCAAAGTTAGAAAACGCGCCAAAACCTAGCGATACTTTATCGTTATACGGCATAGTAAAGTAAGCGGCAGGTACAACTGCGCTTGGTGCTATGCTGTCATCATCTAGGGCACTTGGATCAATACCGTTATTGGTTTGCGTCCCTTCTAAGCTCACATCTGGAATTACACCAATAGCAGCAACACTAAGTTGCTTATCTTTAAATAAAGTCATTAATGCAGGGTTGCGAGCAACAACAGACGCATCATCTGCGATAGATGCTTCACCTGCGTATGCACGGCCTAAACCTGACGCGTTTTGCTCTGCTAATTGAAACGCGGCTGCAAAACTATCAGCCGAAACAAATGCAAGCGAAGCTGCAATAAGAGTTTTAGAAAATTTCATTGTTGTGTCCTTAACCAAACAAGCGTTTGGGTATCTATGTGTTGTTATTAGGATTTTAAACTTGGCTACACTACCTTAATTTTTTATAAAAAACTGTAACAAAGCGACAAAAAACACCAAAAAACACGTTTTTTAACTACATTTTAACAACTATTTAAAACTCATCGGAGCAGAAATGTGTTATTAGAGCTTATACTCTAATTGTAATTAATTATCATTTAGATTGACTTGTAATTCCCTGCATTTTAAACTCATTACAAAATCACAAAGGAAGCAAATAGGTGATCATTTTACTTATTATTGCAGGGCTCATTTTTTGTGGCGCCAGTGTGTTTTGTTTTTATAAAGCAAACTATTGTGCCTGCACACAAGCCGGCCAATGCGATAACCCCGTAAACCATTACTGGTTAGGGGCCATGCTAAATGCATTAGTGTCGTTAGCTTTTTGCTGTATTGCACTGCATGTACAGCAAGGAACATTATTATGGCTAACGTTAATGGCGAGTTGTTTTTTAGGCGCTTATATTTCTGCTAAACGCGAAAAACTTAAGCGCTGTAAAAAAGCTAATTCAACAAGTGCTCTTTTAACAAACGAGCCAAATTAATTTGATAGTCGAGTGGCTTGATACTCGAGACTATTTTAATACTTTGATCAGGCTCATTTAAGTCTAAGTCTTTAGGGGTGACGTGGTGCCCGTGTTTAGCATTATAAAATAGCTTAACTTTAGGCTTGATGGGATTTGTTTTATTGCCCTCGAGCACGAGAGCTAATCGCTCATTGGTTAATTTAACAATAGTGCCTACTGGGTGCACACCTAAACATTTAATAAAGTGCTGTACTAGCTCTGCATCAAATAGCTCTTTGTTAGCCAACAAATAACGCAGCGCATTAATGGGTTCATCCCCTTCTTGATGCGGTCTATCGGCTGTTAGCGCATCGTACACATCAACAATTGCCATCATCCGCGCTGGGCGGCTAAGCTTTTCAGCTCTAATACCACGCGGATAGCCTGAGCCATCTAATCGCTCATGGTGGTTAACTATCATGTCGAGTATTAGGGGGGTAATGCCTTTTTCACCTTTAACCAAACCTAAACCTTGAGCCACATGGCGTTTAATAATATCCATTTCGCTGCTAGTGAGTTTACTTGGCCTAGAAATAATCCCCTGCGGGAGTTTAGCTTGGCCTAAGTCGTGAAGTAACGCGCCCATAGCAAGCTGCTGCACGGCTTCTTCTTTATATCCTAAATATTTAGCAAATACGGCGGTAAAAATAGCGCAGTTAATCATGTGGCGCCAATTGTAGCTATGTTTGTCTTTTATGCGGGTTAAAATGGTCATTGCGCTGGTATTTCTAAATACCGAGCTGACTATATCGTTAGCCATTTCATCAATCACCTTTAAATTAACCGACAACCCTGTGGTTACATCGCCATACAAAGCTTGCAGCTTGCGATTATGCTGCTCAAAGTTGATGCTGGCTTTGGCAAATTCTTGCTCAAGGGTAATCGCAGGTTTTACAACGGGTGGCTTTGTTTTACTGCTTGATGTGGTGCTCTTTTGTGAGGGCGCACTCTTAGGTTTGTACTTATCGGGTATGGCGGCATCGCCTTTGGTAAAGTCGATAAGCAGCTCTAAAACGCCTTCGGTTACTAAGCGTTTTATAATTGCCTGGTTTCGCACTAAGCCACTGGTTTTTATTTTTATACTGTTGAGCCCTTCATGCTGTTTGGTAACACTGTCAACAAACATACCTGGGGTGAGCTCTGAAATGGGTAACGCGATGAGCATGGCAGAAGCGTTTTCTACAATTAAATATGCCTACTAAATAGCATTATTTAACCCTAAAAGTCTAATTTTTGAGTTGAGGGCAATACCATATAACTATAAAGGACTACTAAAATGAAGGTAGACGTAAACAAGGAAAACAATAAAAAGCAAATGGCGCTCTTGCTAGGAATCGAACCTAGAACTTAGCCTCCGGAGGGCCACGTGATATCCATTTCACCACAAGAGCACATTTGTTGCCAAAACACTAACTCGCGATATCAATGCTTTAGCACTGGCAATAATAAAGAGATCTTTAAATAAATACCAGCATCATTGAGTTATATGCCTATAAATCAAACTGTTTTTGATAAAACACTTCACAACTTGCCAAAAACAAGCTATTTATTGGTATTCGATAAAAAAATAGTAACCGTTTGGCAACATGTTCTGAATGCTTACGGATTATATAGAGGATGTAATTATGAGTTTAATGTCGACTGAGCAAGTGGCTGAGTTTTTAGGTGTAAAAGCCGAGCGGGTAAAACGCCTTGCTCGTGAGAGCTTGCTTATTGCCAAGTCTGAAGATGAAAACGGTGAACCCCAATTTGATGCTGACGAAGTAGCAAAGTACAAAGAGCTTGCCGCGCGTTTTGGCGGGCTTTAACCTTTTATTTCGCTTGATAACTTATTTAGCTGCGCGCGTAATGTGCTTGCCTTATTATTTATGTCGCGCTGCTCATACCACCCTATACACAACACCAAAAACACCACTTTAAAGTAACGTAGCTTTTCATAAGCGCAATAAAACTCACTGGGTATTGCTTGCTGGGCGCTATATTGCTCAAGCAAAGTGTGCTCTGCGTGCGCATTTAGCTCTAAGCTAACCGCAAGTGCCGCTAAATCAAAATACACGTCGTTTGTTTGCGCATATTCAAAGTCAATCAAATACATGCCACTTGAATTTACTATTAGGTTATCTTTAACTAAATCGTTATGACAAAAGCCACTGTTGTAGGGCATGTCATTAATGGCGCTTAGCGTATCTTCAATTAAGCGGCTGTGCTGTTGATATATGTTGCTATTAGCGTAATACACAAGCTCTTTTGCAATATCCATTGGCTGTGTAGCTAGAGGGTAACTATGAACGCGTGCCAATTTTTCAACTAAGTCGATGCTGTAGGTATTAGTAGCAATATCACCACAAATATAGCGAAATGCAGCTCGCCTGTTAGCCTTATCGAGCCAAATGGGTTTAGGGCAAACGTTATGTTGGCTAAGTGCAGTTTGGGCTTGTAGCCCTATTGTAGGCCAATGCGATTTGTAGCATTTTAATAAGTAGTTTTGCTGTGCGGTTTTTATTAAGTAATTGTCGTTACTTAAACCATTCACTAATTTAGTGGTTTGTAGCACGTGCTCAGGTGCCACAAACTCACTACATAACGCGGCAATATTTGGATTACGGTGCATGCGTTATAATTGCGCTAATGGCTTAGCTTGGCTTTGCTCGTACTCTTCGTACCAGGTTTTAAATCCCCACGCGGCCATAATAGTGTAAAAAATAAATAGCGCGAGCGTTGGGTAATAGCCTTTTTCGTAATACAAATACATAGAGGCCGCATCAATAACAATCCAATACAGCCAGTTTTCGAGTACTTTTTTAGCAACCAAATACGTGGTTACCACTGCAAAACAGGTTGTAAAGCTATCTAGGTAGGCAAAATCGGCGTGGGTGTAGTTTTGCATTACATAGCCAATAATAATGGCCGCTAAGCTCGTAGCGCCTATAAGAATGGCGTGGCGTTGTGTAGACCATGAGGTAATACTAATATTATCTGCTTTGCCTTTGCGCCATACCATCCAGCCAAATACAGCCATGTACATGTAATAAAAATTAAGTAGCGACTCCATAAGCAGCGCACCATTCCAGTACATTATGGTGTAAATAAGCGTGCTAAAAAAAGCGGCAGGCCAGCACCATAGGCTCTCTTTTATTGCCAGTAACAAATAAGCAATAGACAACCCTACCGCAATATATTCCCAATACGACATTGCTGTAAAACCACTTAAGGTTTGTGTTAAAAAATCCATGTGTGCGGTTACCGTTTTTAATACACGTTAAATAAAGGCGATTACTCTGGAGATAAATCGCCAGATAAAAACTTACAAACAAAAATAGCCTTACCAAACTCTTCGTACGAGCGTTTAATTTCAGTGTTTAGCACTTGCATTACTAAATCATAATCGCCAAAAATTTGCGTAGAAAGCGTATTGGTGATCACTTTTAAGTTGTCGTATTCGTTCAAACGGTCAATAAAGCCCTTAATAAACGGAATGTAATCTTGATGAAGTGGGTATTTACTGATCTCTACTGATAATTTCATTTTAAACTCTACTTTTAATTATTTGATTTCAACAAATCGTTCAATGCCAGTTCAATACAGTGTAAAATTACACTCACACTCAATTAGCTGAGCTTATTATGGCACGCAGAATAACCTATACATTTAAAAACCAACCGCGCGAAATTAACTTCGCAAAAGACAAATACCACGACATGTATCAAGCTATTGCCGCTGCCGAAGGTATTGATTTAACTAACTACTTAAACATGGTACGCCAAATAGAAATGACCTCAAAAGGCTCTTCGGCTGTACGTAACTTTCGTGACCAAGAATTTGCCCGCATGGGCTTTAGTGATATTTACTTTATTAAAGAATAAATATCACTTGTTAACTATCGCTGGTACTCGTAACTTACGCGCGGTGTAATATTACACAGTAATTCGTAAGGGATAGTATCGGCGCAGTGGGCTATTTCTTCAACCGGAAGCTCCGGCCCCCACATTGTAACGCTGTCGCCTACTTTAACATTGTGCTCGTTTTCGCCTATATCAATGCTTATCATATCCATAGACACACTGCCTACAATACCGTAACGCTGCCCTGCAATCATAACCGGTGTGCCTTCTTTGGCATGACGCGGATAGCCATCGCCATAACCCATAGCCACTACGGCTAATTGGGTTGGTTTATCACTTTGCCAACGGCCTCCGTACCCTACTCGCTCATGGGCGGCAACATCACGCACTGCAATCACCTTTGTGGTTAAACGCATGACCGGCTTTAAATTGTGTTCTTGCCCTGTGCAGTTTGCCATTGGCGACACCCCATAAAGCATAAGTCCTGGGCGTATCCAATCACCGTGTCCTGCTGGCCAAGCTATAATACCGGCCGAGTTTGATAAACAATGTGCTTGATCTATGCCATTTACAAGCGTATCAAATAAGCTAATTTGCTGTGCCGTTTTAGTATTGTGCGTATCATCGGCACACGAAAAATGGGTCATCAAATTAATGGTGCTTTTAGCATTGGGTGTGCGCTGCAAGCGGCTATAAAATGCGTCAAACTGCTCCGGTGCTATGCCTAATCGGTGCATGCCGGTGTTTATTTTTAGCCAGCAAGTAATTGGCGCATCTAAGGTGGCATTTTCTATTGCTGCAAGCTGGTTTTCGTCGTGCACAATAGTTTGAAAATTATTAGCCAATAAAATAGGTAAGTCGGCTTTATTAAAAAATCCCTCAAGCAGTACTATTGGCTTTGTTAAACCACCGGCGCGCAGTGCGAGGGCTTCATCAATTCGGGCAACAGCAAAAGCATCAGCACTATTTAAGTGCTGGGCAATTTTTACTAAACCATGCCCATACGCATTGGCTTTTAATACCGCCATTATTTTGCTATTTGGCGCAAAACGTTTTACCTGCGATAAGTTATGCGCAAGGGCGGTTAGGTTAATTTCGGCAGTGGCTAGGCGCATTAGTATTCATCATCAACTGCTGGCCCCGCGTAATTATCAAAGCGAGAAAATTGCCCTTGGAAGGTTAAGCGCACTTTACCAATTGGGCCGTTACGCTGTTTACCTATGATAATTTCGGCGATGCCTTTTTCTGTACTGTCTTCGTTGTATACCTCATCACGGTATATAAACATGATTAAATCGGCATCTTGCTCTATCGAACCCGACTCACGTAAATCTGAGTTAATTGGGCGTTTATCGGCACGTTGCTCTAGCGTACGGTTTAGCTGCGAAAGCGCAATAACCGGGCACTGTAACTCTTTAGCGAGCGCTTTTAATGAACGCGATATTTCGGCAATCTCTAAAGTACGATTATCTGATAAACTAGGTACGCGCATTAACTGAAGGTAATCGACCATGATCATACTAATACCACCGTGGTCGCGCGCTATACGTCTTGCACGTGAACGCACATCGGTAGGTGTAAGCCCCGATGCATCATCAACATACATTTTGCCTTTTTCCATCAACAGCCCCATAGTTGATGAAAGGCGTGCCCAATCGTCATCATCTAGCTGGCCAGTACGTACCTTAGTTTGGTTAATACGACCAAGTGATGCCAACATCCTCATCATAATTTGTTCAGAGGGCATCTCTAATGAGTAAATAAGCACAGGCTTGTCTTGCGTCATTGCGGCGTGCTCAGCAAGGTTCATCGCAAAGGTGGTTTTACCCAT
>NZ_DCYU01000009.1:0-17265 GCF_002331165.1 Pseudoalteromonas sp. UBA2102 | reverse complement strand
GGACGTGCTGCAACAATAATTAAATCAGAAGGCTGCATACCTGCTGTCATTTTATCTAAATCAGCATACCCAGTGCTTACACCGGTTACACCGTCTTGCGGCGACTGGTATAGCTCTTCGATTTTATCGACGGTTTTTTCAAGAATGTTATGAATGCTTTGCGGGCCTTCGGTACTTTTTGTACGTTGCTCAGCAATTTTAAATACTTTACTCTCGGCAAAGTCTAATAAGTCGTGGCTGGTGCGCCCTTCTGGGTTAAAACCAGCTTCGGCTATTTCATTAGCTACGCCAATCATTTCGCGTACTACCGCGCGCTCACGCACAATATTGGCGTATGCATCGATATTCGCAGCACTTGGGGTGTTTTTAGCTATTTCGGCCAAATACGCAAAACCACCAATGCCTGCTAGTTGGTTATTTTTTTCAAGACTTTCTGAAATTGTGATTAAATCTATCGGATCGCCCACTTCAGCAAGCGCGGTCATGGCTTCAAAAATAAGCTTATGGGTGCGGGTATAAAAGTCCTGCGCAACAACCAGCTCTGCTACGCGGTCAAAAGCTTGGTTATCAAGCATTAAGCCACCTAAAACAGATTGTTCAGCTTCTATTGAATGGGGAGGAACTTTAAGGGTATCGACTTGCTTATCTGGTTTGGCCATAACTTCACAGTACTAAAATTGAATGGCTCTATTCTATCGACTTGGCGGGGCTGTGCAAATAGCAAAGCAGGAAATCTTTTCCTGCTTTTTGTAATCATTAACGCTAATTAGCTTATTTAGTTCGCAGCTCAATGCGCCCGCTTATAGTATCCATTTCAACACTTGCGCTGCCACCATTGGCACTAAACTCTAAATCACTAGAGGGGCCATATTTAGCTTTAGTCACTTTATCGCTGGTAACTTTATTAATAATTTTACCGTTGGCGTGCGCTTTAATCTCAAACTGAGCCGACACGCTTTGCGGGAAGTAAAAATCAGCATCACCACTTACCGACTCATAGCGAACATCAGCCCCTTTTAGCAACTCACTGATGTGTATTTCAGCTTCGCCGTTTACAGTATTAATACGTAAGCTTTTTATGCTCGATAATGTAAAATCGATATCGCCATTTACGTTTTCTAATCGTACGTCGTTTGCGGTTGTGCTTGATTTAATATCGCCATTTACGGCGCTAAAGCGCAGCTCGCCACTTGATTGCCTATCGTTAATTTCACCGTTTACGGTTTCAAATTGAATATTGCCGCTTAAGTTCTGTGCGTTTACATCGCCATTTACGGTGCTTAATTTAACAGTGCCGCTAATGTCATTTACCGTAATTTCACCATTAACAACATCAACCTCAGCGCCTTTTTTAAGTGTTTTTGCAGTCACTGACACATTTACGCCAGCAAATTCTAAGCGACTGCTTTTTGGCATAAATACCGTTAAGTTAGAGCCATCTCCATTGTTACCCCATCCCAAATTGCGTGGCATTTTTACTATAAATTCGGTTTTATCGCCTGTCGTTTTAAGCTCAAACCCTTCGGCCTTGTCATCAAGCTCGCCGGAGACTTTAAATTCGTTTTTATCCCAGCCGGTTATGTTTACATCGCCACGTTGGTTTTCAATAAAAATAGTGCCGCCGCTTGGCACCTCTATTTGCTTATCTATTTTTTCGCCCGCTAAAACGCTCAGTGGTAATAGGCTCAGCCCAAGTAAAATTGCTTTCATATTATTCCCCTATATTTGCTGCCAACGCGGTGCATGCACCTTGTTAATTAAGTCGAGTTGTTGCTGGTAAACTTGCGCCAACATGGTCAGTAACGCCTGATTTTGTGGCTCGTTTTCAAGTGCCTGTTTAATTGCTTGCTCTGCTTCTTCAAGCTCTTGTAACTGTGCTTGCCAGTTATTGGTAAGTGCATCCTGGTTTTTGTACTGCACTAATAAACTTTGCTTTTGCGCTTTAAAATAATCGCTCATAGCAGCCACTTGGCTTGGCTCGTTATTGCTCATAAATATATTTATTGCTAATAACGCCGCTGCACTGCACGCAGCAATAGCGCTCAATTTAGGCCATAATGGCGCTTTAACAGCAAGTGGCTTAGCTGTAACAATGGCGTGCTCAATGCCCTGCCAAAGTGCTTTATTGGGCGCTATGTCTTTATTTAAACTGTTTAAAGACTCGTTTAAGTAGTCATCAAAATTTTGTTTACTCATACTCGTACCACTCTTGTAATAACTGCCTTGCACGATGATATTGCGACTTACTCGACCCCACTGCCATTCCCAATTGCTGGGCTATTTCTTCGTGGCGGTAGCCTTCAATAGCATATAAAACAAACACCATACGGGCGCGCTCTGGTAGGCGAACAATTAATTTATCTAACCCGTTTAATCCCTTACAACTTTGCGCGCTTTGCTCATCCATACCGCTTTGTTCTATGCTCACAACTTTGTTTAACCAGCTTTTGTGCTTGCGTACATAACTAATCGCAATGTTGCTTGCTACGCTATATAGCCAAGTAGAAAATTGTGAGCGCCCGTCAAACTGCGCTATTTTATGCCACACCTGTACAAACACCTCTTGGGCGGCATCTTCAGCGTGCGCTTCATCGGCCAATAAGCGCAAACATAAACCGTAAACACGCTTTATATGCAGCTCATATAATGCTTTATAAGCATTTTGATCCCCCGCTTTAACACGCTCAATGAGTGCAAGGTCGCATAGGGGCGTGTGCTCGGGTTTTGTGTGTAACATCCGTGATGTCGCCTTTTAATTATTTTTATTTAAAAACGTGTATTAATGAGTGTATTGATTACTAAGACGCAAAGACAGACAAGAAAGGTTTAAACTAATTATAAAAATAGTTAAATAATTTTATATAGAGCTATTAGATGGGTATTAAAGAGGAATTTTAGATACAAAAAAGCCGCGCTAAAAGCACGGCTTTTTGGGCTTAATTAAAAATTAAGCTTCAGCAATAACGATTACTTTAATAGTAGCTGTTACGTCTGAGTGTACTGCGATTGCAACGTCGAATTCGCCAGTTTCACGGATAGTACCGTGAGGTAAACGAACTTCTGATTTAGCAACTTCAACACCAACAGCTGAGATAGCGTCAGCGATGTCACGAGTACCGATTGAACCGAATAGCTTACCTTCGTCACCAGCTTTAGATACTAAAGTAACTTCTGCTAATGCTTCTAGTTTGTCAGCGCGTGCTTGTGCTGCAGTTAACTGTTCAGCGATTTTCGCTTCTAAGTCTGCGCGACGAGCATCAAACGTTTCAATGTTTGCTTTAGTTGCAGGAACTGCCTTACCTTGCGGGAAAAGGAAGTTACGTGCGAAGCCAGATTTAACAACAACCTGGTCACCTAGGCCA
Source organism: Pseudoalteromonas sp. UBA2102 (assembly GCF_002331165.1). Taxonomy (NCBI): domain Bacteria; kingdom Pseudomonadati; phylum Pseudomonadota; class Gammaproteobacteria; order Alteromonadales; family Pseudoalteromonadaceae; genus Pseudoalteromonas; species Pseudoalteromonas sp. UBA2102. The sequence continues at coordinate 13,903 of NZ_DCYU01000009.1, read as the reverse complement.
CCTAGGTTAGCGATCTTATCTAGTAGAATAACTTGCATGTTTCTACACCTTTTAAAAACTGTTAATCCGCTGCTTACTTATGTAAGTCAGTGTATGGAAGAAGGGCTAAGTAGCGAGCACGCTTAATAGCAGTTGCTAGCTGGCGCTGGTATTTAGCGCTAGTACCTGTAATACGGCTAGGTACGATTTTGCCACTTTCTGTAACATAGTTTCTAAGAGTAGCTAGATCTTTGTAATCGATTTGTTGTACGCCTTCCGCTTTAAAGCGGCAGAACTTACGACGTCTGAAATAACGTGCCATGAGATTAATTCCTCAAATAATTCTTTCTATATGCTGAGCATGCAAAACCAATTGGCTAAGGCCGTTACGACCTTCGTGGCGATTTAAAAAACCACTCACTTGCAATGCCTGCCCAACGTGCAAATGTTGAGTCTGTTGTTGCATTTGCTTACCACTGGCAACAACCTGAAGCCTAACGTAACTATTACGGTTAAGATCTGCTTCGGTTTGCATCGATTTATGTTCTACAACAAAAATACAATGCGGTATGCCTGCAGGGCTTTGGCTAAACTTGGGTGTTTTACAAACAACCCCCGATATAACCAGCTGATTCATATATGGGCTAACCATTACACTAACTGCTGACTACGTGCCATGCTAGGACTCAAAACAATTAAGCAGCTGGTGCTTCTTTCTTCTCTTCTCTTGCAAGAGGAGACGCTTCAGTTACTGCATTTTTAGTACGCATAACTAAGTTACGAAGCACTGCATCGTTGTAGCGGAAAGTAGTTTCTAGCTCGCTGATTACTTCAGTAGGTGCTTCAACGTTCATAAGAACATAATGAGCTTTGTGAAGCTTGTTGATTGGGTAAGCCAGTTGACGACGGCCCCAGTCTTCAAGACGGTGGATAGTACCACCAGCTTCAGTGATAGAACCAGTATAACGTTCGATCATACCAGATACTTGCTCACTCTGATCAGGGTGAACCATGAATACGATTTCGTAATGACGCATGGATATTCCTTACGGTTAATAGAGCCTTCTACCGTTTCGGCCGGTCGGTTTAAGGCAAGGAATTAATAGTGTAAAAGCCGAAATGAGCGCGCATTTTACGCTTAGATGGATAATTAAGCAAGCAGGTTTTTTAAGCTTTGATAGATAAGTGTTAAAGCTATCAGCTATCAGCTATCAGCTATCAGCTATCAGCTATCAGCTATCAGCTATCAGCTATCAGCTATCAGCTATCAGCTATCAGGGTCATATTAATATGCATTCGCTTTACATCAACAAGCAGAATTACGATAAGTGCGTTGGGTTTGTGTGTAGACGCAAAGCTTGCTTACGTAAAAAGCGCAGCTTTTAATTACTTACCCCTTCCATTTGCGCCTAAAATATAAACATTTACTCAAACCCAAAGCCGTGCAATTATTAAGCAACACATTATTTAATAAGGATATTTATGAAGCTCTTACTATCATTTGTATTTGCACTTACTTTTAGTACCTCTTTTTTATGCCACGCAGACACTGCTACAACCGACATAACCGTTGGTAAAAAAGTCATTATACAATCAAAAATACTTAACGAAGACAGGCCTATCAGAATTTTCATACCTGACAATGTAAAAGACGATCAGCCGCTTTATGTTATTTATTTACTAGATGGTATTGAGCACTTTCATACGGCGTCAGGTGTTATAAAATCCTTAGTTGATTACGAGCAAATACCTAATGCCATGCTTGTTGGTATTGATACAACAAACCGCGTGCGTGATTACTTACCTAAAGTAGATGGTGAGCCGAAAACTGAGTTTCAAACCTTTGTAAAAAATAAATGGCCCGATGCTGGACAAACCGACAATTTTTTAAAGTTTGTGTCTGACGAGCTCATGCCCTACATAAATAGCAATTACTCAACTAACGGCTACAACACCTTAATTGGTCACTCTAATGCTGGTACATTAGCGCTTTACACTTTAGTTAATCAGCCTGCATTATTTAACAGCTACATAGCTATAAGCCCAAATAGTTGGTGGAGTGATGAAGAGTTAAAAAATAATATTGTTAAATACACTAAAAACCCTAAAGGCACTCAAGAGTTATTTATTAGTGTAGCGAGTGAAGGCGCACGTTTTTATACAGGCGCATTAAATACGTTAGTAAATTTAGAACAACAAATACCTACGCAGCTAAAATGGGAGTATAAGCATTACCCTACATTTACTCATATGGGCACTATACTGCCAGCCCTTAGCGATAGCCTAATTCACTTATTTAGTGACCTAATTTTTAACGTGACTGACGAGCACGGAAAGTTTGCCGATGTATCACTTATCACAGGTTACTACCAAGCACTGAGCGATAAGTACGGATTTGAGCTTAAAATTCCACAAGATGTATACGTAGAGTTTGCCCACAGCCAGCAAAAGTTTGATAACACTAAAAAAGCGATAACTACACTTAAACACTTTACTCGTGATTACCCTAATGCTGCTTACTCCCATATGCGGTTATCGCAAGGGTACACGGCTGACAAACAATTTAAGAAGGCTGTTACCAGTATGAAACACGCACTAAAACTTGCTAAACAAAATTCGCGCGACCCACTGTTAATTGATGCACTACAAGATATGGTGAATGAAGCCCAAGCCAATTTGTAACTGATTTAACGCAAAGCGCTTTTTAACTAACGATAGTAATTACGCGCTACGCTCGTCGCGTCAGCAAGCTAAATGCCTACAGGTAAAATTAAGCTCAGTGTTAAACTTTGCATGTAGACGCTGAGCTTGCTCGCGTGAAAAGCGCAGCTTTTAATCTGTTTAAAGCCACTTAAAAACAAAAAACCGATGTTTAAACTAAACATCGGTTTTTCTTTACTGAAAGCTGATAGCTAAAAACTAACCACTTTACTTTATACGTTGGGTTTCGCTTCGCTCTTCCCAACCTACGTTATTTGCCTATAGCTTCTTTGGCGAATAGGTGTTTTATTGGGCCTAGGTTATCAACGAGTGACAGCCCAACTCCACGTATCAGCTTTTTAACTGGGTTGGCACCTTCAAATAACTCTTTAAGCCCTTGCATCATGGCTATGTGCTTTTGCGCGTCGAGCTTGCGGGTGCGCTCGTAATCGCGAAGTGTGCGGGTACTCGCAAACTCTTTACTATCACTTGTCAGTAGCTCAATTAAATACGCGGCGTCTTTTAGGCCTAGGTTCATACCAAGCCCTGCAAGTGGGTGAATGGTGTGGGCTGCATCGCCCATTAATACCACTTTTCCGCTCACCCATTGCTGGGCGTAGCGCATTTTAAGTGGAAATGCTGCGCGTTTACTTTGCACTTCACACAGCCCGCATTGGCCATCTATGGCTGCCATTACAGCTTTATTAAAAGTAGTGTCGTCCATTGCTAGCAATTCATCGCAATGATTAGGGCTGGTAGACCACACAATAGAATGGATGTTGTCATCGCTAAGGGGTAAAAAAGCCAGTGGCCCAGTTGGTAAAAACACTTGGCGTGCGGTGTTTGCGTGTGGCTCTTTGGTTTTAACCGTAGCAACCAATGCATGATGGTCGTAATCTTTAAAGCTTAGCGCCATATTAAATTGTTTACGAATAGCCGAATTTGCGCCATCGGCCGCCACCAGCAGCTTAGCAATAATAGGCTCACCGCTTTTAAGGGTTATAAATACGTCGGACTCACTTTGGTGTATTTGTTGATACTCAGTATCAAACATCAGTGTGGCAGTGGGGTGTTGCTCTAGCTCTTTTATAAGTGCAAAACGAATAATATCGTTTTCAACTATATGGCCTAAGTGTTCAAGCTCAAGTTGCTCGTTATTAAAGGTTATTTTACCAAAGCTGTCGGCATCGCGTACGTCCATATGCGTATATGCACACGCTCGCTCTGCCATTATGTGTGGCCATACGTTTAATTGCTCAAACAGGTTTTGGCTTGCAATACTCAGCGCACTTACGCGCAAGGCATATTCATCACTTGGCGGTAATTGCTTTGGTGCGGCGTCTAGCACCACAACACTTACATTGGCTTTAGCGAGTCCTAACGCGAGGGTTAAGCCTACGCAGCCACCACCCACTATACAAACCTGTGCTTGCTTCATAAACGTGTACCTTGTTTAACTTGCCCCATTAGCTGCTTGGCCAATGGCGCTTTTAATGCGGGAAATAAATCCATTGAGAAAAGCCCAATGCTGCGCCCAAGCGCTAATACCCGTGACGAGTTTGAAAAAAGCCTAACCAGTGCATCGGTTAAACTCATTACGGTATTTATATCGCTGCTACGCTTTTGTGAATACTCACGGGTAAACGCATAACTGCCTAACTCGTATTTACTTGTTGCAATTAAATTACTAAGTACTTGTACATCACGCAGGCCTAAATTAAAGCCCTGCCCTGCAATGGGGTGAATAGCATGAGCAGCGTTACCAATGACTACCGTACGATGCGCCGTTAATGATTCAGCTTGGCCATATACTAGCGGGTAGCTTGTGCGTGTGCCCACTTTTGTAAATTGCCCTGCCCGGTAACCAAATGCACTTTGCAGTGCGTTTAAAAAATCATTTTCGTTTAAGGCTGTATGCTGCTCAACGTGCTGTTGCTTCATGCACCACACTAATGAATAACGGCTATTGCTCATTGGTAAAAGCGCCATAGGGCCGTGCTCGGTAAAGCGCTCATACGCATGGTTGTTATGCCCGCCTGCTACTTCAACATTGGCTATAATAGCGCCTTGCTCATAGGGCTGAGTATTAAAGCCTAAACCCAGTAAGTTACGGGTTGGAGATTGCGCACCATCGGCAATAACCAGTAGCTTAGTATTAAGTTGCTCGCCGCTTTGTAAAGTAACCTCATTACTGTTTAGGCTTTGCTTGATAGCGCTTACGCTATCGGGGCAATAAAGTGCAATACTCGCTTGCGTTAAACGCTGATACAGTGCGCGGCCAAACGGGTTTACCTCAACCACGTAACCTAATGACGGTTTAGCAAACTCGTCGCAACTAATATGTGCTTTACCAAAGTGACCACGATCCGACACGCTTACTTTTTTTATTGCTGCTGTGTATGGCGCACTTGGCTCAAATAAATTTAACTGCTGTAAATACTCAACCGACTGCTGTGCAAGGGCAATACTTCTGTCGTCAAAACTTGGATGGTAATCGGCCGTTACTTGGTTTGCTTCTACTACCGCAATAGCGAGTGAAGGGTTTGTTTTAGCAATGCTTAGCGCACAACTTGCCCCTGCAAGCCCGCCCCCAATAACAACGACATCAAACTGCTTAGCCACTTTATTTCTCCAAGCTTATGCGCTTTTTGCACTTTGCATAAGTGCTTCTATATCGTTTATGGTTTTAGGTACGCTCAGGGTGAGGTTTTCATGCCCTGACTCAGTAATAAGTAAATTATCTTCGATACGAATACCAATGCCTTTATATTGCTGCGGTGCGTTTGAATCTTCACTAATGTAAAGCCCAGGCTCTATGGTTAACACCATGCCTGGCTCAAATGCGCGCTCAACGTTGTTTTGTTTGTAATCGCCTACATCGTGAACATCAAGGCCTAACCAGTGGCCAAGGCCGTGCATGTAATATTCTTTACAGGCACCTTTTGCCATTAACTCATCAAAGTCGCCGGTTAAAATACCTAAATCAAGTAAACCTTGAGTCATTACTTCCATTGCACGTTTATTGGCATGCGACATAAACCCGCCGGGTTTAACTTCTTCAAAGGCCACTTCTTGCGCTTTAAGTACAATGTTATAAAGCGCGGCTTGAGGTTCGCTAAACTTGCCATTTACAGGAAAGGTACGCGTAATATCGGCAGCGTAACCTTGTAACTCACACCCTGAGTCAATTAATACTAGGTCGCCATCTTTTAGCACATCGCTATTTTGCGTGTAGTGCAAAATATTAGCGTTATCGCCACTGCCTACAATGGTGCCGTACGCTGGATGCGGCGCTCCGTTCATTGCATAATGATGATGCAGCTCTGCCTCTAGCTGAAACTCAGTAGCACCAGGGTGCGAATAACGCATTGCGCGCATATGCCCACGGGCACTTATTTCGCAGCCTTCACGCATAATGTTTACTTCGCTTGGCGATTTAAACAAGCGCATTTCGTGAATAAGACCACGCACATCTTTTATAGTGCTCGGTGCCTGATAGCCTTTTTTAGGCGCGCTGCGAAGTGTGTTTAACAAGGTAAATACTTTGGTATCAAAACTTGGGTAAGCGCCTTGTGCATAAAATAAAATCTGCTGACCGTTAACCAAATCTAATAATTGTTCAGTTAGCTCACTTAATGCGTAAGTTTCGTCGAATAAGTACTCATTTTTAGCTTTTTCGAAGCCAATTCTGCGGCCGTGCCAAATTTCGGCCAGTTTATCTTTATCAAGACAAAATAACGTACTTGGCGTATCGCTGTTATTACACAGCACTAAAACGGCATCGGGTTCGTTAAAGCCGGTTAAGTAAAAAAAGTCGCTGTCTTGTCTAAATGCATATTCCGTATCGCGGCTACGAGTTACTTCACTGGCCGCAGGTATAATGGCTACACTATTTGCATCCATTTTCGCAAGTAAACGCTCACGGCGTGCTTTAAATTCTGACTTTTGTATTTCAACCATGCTTTAACAACCCGTTTTATTTAGATTAATGTAGTGTTTTTTTAGGTGCTTTTTCTTTGCCAAGCTCGGCAAAACAAAGCAATGCCGATACACGTACATATTCAATCACTTCATGCAGGGCTTGGCTGTCTTCTTCGGTTTCGTCAAACATGGTATCTAGGCGTGTAATTTCGCTAAAATCGCTAATAACTTCTTTTACATCTGCCGATAACTTACCGTAATCTTTTTGTTTTAAACCAAATCCAAGCATAAACCCTGCAACCCATGATACGAGACCATTGGCTTGATCGATGAGTGTTTCATCATCGCTTGGTAAAAATAAATCGAACGCAAAAGCTTCATCGTTAAAACTTGCTACCACTTGCTTATAAATGGTGCCAAAAAACTGCTTTAGGTCGTTGCTAAACGCTTGGCCATCATTAAATACATCACTTAATAGGCCTAAGTATTCTTTGTCATCAATACTTAAACCACACGCTAGTAATCCACTAATTACGCCGTGCGCTTCTGCCGGTGAGACAAAAATTTCGTTTTTTTCTAAAAGCAGCTGGGCTTTTTGGTAATCTGGTAAGTCGCTCATGTTTATATCTTCGCTTTGCTAGTTAAGGCAATGCTACCACTCGATAAAAAGCAACTCCAATTAATTGTATGATCCTGCTCAAAAAGTAGCATGATAAGTAAATAGCGAGTTACCAGCGGGCAAAAACTGCTCGAACGGTTCAATTTTTTACGTTTGGGGTTTAAGGAATGGATTATGTCTTATATACTGAACTTGTTCCCTGGGGTGCCGGAGTTTGGTTAAGTCCCTGAGCCGATAAATTTTATACCAGGATTTCTGTTCGTCTACTATTGTGCAAGCTCGGCATGTACCGAGAAGCCTACGGTAGACCGCAGCTTTCCGCCCTGAAACCTTCTGGTTTCAGGACTGACGCCGGACACCGCACGCTTGGGGAACACTTTTCTTATTTTTCTGTTTTTGCATTTTTTGCTACTCCCCTGTTTTTAAATACCCTTTATTACCTTTATAAATTTTTAGCAAAAAAAAAGCTGCAATTGATATTAATCAACCACAGCTTAGTCCTAGAACACATTTCGTTATTTATCTAAACCAGCTTTGAAAACGCTCCATCAGCATATAGTTTACTGGCACTAATATAAGCGTAATAAACGTAGCAAACACAATACCAAAGCCAAGGCTTACTGCCATTGGAATTAAAAACTGTGCTTGTGTCGCCTTTTCAAATAGTAGCGGCATTAAACCAATAAAGGTGGTTAAACTTGTGAGCATTACTGGGCGAAAACGTGCAGCCCCTGCAAGTTTAACCGCATCAATAATTTTGCCGCCTTCACTGCGTTTTTTATTAATAAAGTCGACCAACACAAGTGAATCGTTAACCACCACACCAATAAGTGCCAACATACCAAGTAAGCTCATAATGGTTAACTCCATCCCCATAACCCAGTGCCCTATTACAGCGCCTATCATGCCAAACGGAATAACGCTCATTACAATAATTGGCTGCATGTACGATTTAAGCGGTATCGCTAATAGTGAGTAAATAATAAAAAATACAAATAACAATGCCCAAGCGAGCGAGCCAAACGACTCTCTTTGCTCTTTAGCTTCACCTTCTAGCTTGTAATCAACACCTGGGTATTGCTGCATTAATTCATCTAAATACTCAGTTAGGTCGGCTTGCAGCGCGGTCATGTTGGTATTGCTTTTTTCTATGTCGGCAGTTACGTTAAGTGTGCGGTAGCGGTCTATTCGATTAATCGTAGATGGGCTTTGCCCTGCTATTAATGTGGCTACATGAGAAAGTGGCACCGAGCCGCCCGTAGGCGTAGTAATAAGTATATTTTGTAAGTCGGCTACAGAGCGGCGCTCTTCAATAGGTAGGCGTACCATAACGCGCACATCGTCACGCCCGCGTTGAATACGCTGCACCTGCGAGCCAAAAAACGAGTTACGTACTTGGTTTGCTACATCAACTCGGTTTAAGCCTAAAGCAAAGCCTTGCTCAGTAAGCTCTATTTGCAACTCTTCTTTACCATCAGACATGCTATCGGCAATATCAAATACGGTTGGGTAAGTACTTAAGCGCGCTTTAACGCTTTCGGCAATTTTTTGTAACGTATCGAGCGATGTACCACTTAGCTGCACATCTATAGGGTCTGAGCTGCGTCCTATTTCGGCCCTAAAGGTTACGCTTTCGGCGCCAGGAATAATCCCTATTAAATCGCGCCACTCACTTACCAGCTCACGTGAGCCAATGTCTGAGTCGCGGCTCTCTGCAGGGGTTATTTCAAAGCGCACACTGCCTGAGTTAGACACGCCACCACGCCCACCGGTTGAGGCTAAAATATTTAATATAACGCTTTCGCCGGTATCTTCATCGCGGTATTTGTCTTGCAATAACTGCGCTTTTTGCGACATATCCATTACATACTTATTGGTAACTTCAAACGGCGTGCCTGTTGGCAAGGTTAATGTTACTCGTACGGTTTCGCTTGGGATACGCGGAAAAAATACAAACTTAGTCCAACCACTAGTTATTAAAGTTAAAATTATAAAAAACACGCCAACAAACAAACTCACCGTCGCTAATTTATAGCGCAATGCTTTAGCTAAAATAGGCTGATAGTATTTTAAAATAGCGCTTTCAAATCCGTCTGCAAAACGCTGCTGAAGTACTTCAAGCTTTGATGATTTTGTTTTTTGATTACGTAGTTTTATGTACTTTAAATGAGCTGGCAGCACAAACTTAGACTCAATTAACGAGAACAGTAATACCGGAATAACCACCACCGGAATTTGTGCAAATAAGGCACCCCGTGCGCCTTCAATAAACGCTAAAGGTAAAAAGGCCGCTACGGTTGTTAGTACCCCAAAGGTAACTGGTGTTGCAACTTCTTGCGTGCCTAAAATGGCAGCTTGTTCGCCCGACTCTGCGGTTTTTAAATGAGTATAAACGTTCTCCCCCGTTACTATGGCGTCATCCACCACAATACCCAGTACTAAAATAAAGCCAAATAAGCTCATAATATTAAGGGTTACACCAAAAATAGGCATCGCAATAAATGCGCCCATAAACGAAACCGGAATACCAATAAACACCCAAAATGCGATGGCTGGGCGTAAAAATAGGGTTAGCAAAGCCAGTACTAAAATGCCCCCTTGTAGGGCACTGCTGGTTAGCGTAGCAATACGGCTTTTTACAACTTGAGAGTCGTCATCCCAGTAACTTAATTCAAAACCTTGTGGTAAGGAGCTTTGCTTGGACTCTATGTAGTTTTTTACATCATCTGCGACATCTATCGCACTTTGCGGCCCTATGCGGTATACATCTATAAAGGCGGCTTGTTTACCATTAAAGCGTGTACGTACTGGGGTCTCTTCAAAGTCATCATTAATGCTTGCTATATCACCTAAGCGTATTACTGTACCGTCGCTTTGATTTTTAACTACAATGTTAGCAAATTCATCTTTTCGGTAAGCTTGCCCTTTTGAGCTTATAAGTACATCGCCCCCTTCTGTTTTTAAATTACCAGCCGAAATATCAGAGCTCGACTTAGCCACAGCGGTAGATATTTGCGCAAGGGTTAAGTTGTATTGGCGAAGTGTATCTTGACTTACTTCTATGGCGAGCTCGTAATCGCGTACACCACTTAGCTCAACCTGCGTAACATTAGGAAGGCGTAAAATATCGTCGCGTACTTGCTCGGCGTATTCTAAGGTTTCTTTTTCACCGTAATCGCTCGCTACAGTAACAGCTATTACTTCGCGTTTTCGTTCGGCAAGCGCCACAATAGGCTTTTCAGCATCGGCCGGAAAAGTGTTTATAGCATCTACACGGCTTTTTATATCGGCTAATAACTCGCGCGGGTCGTAGCCACTTTCTACTTCTATGGTCACCGACGCAGAGCCCTCTGATGAGCGGCTAGAAATTTGCTCTATACCTTCTAAATCTTGAACGGCTTCTTCTATTCGAATGGTAACCCCTTGCTCTACATCCTCAGGGGTTGAGCCGCGCAAAGTAACGCTTACACTTATGCGATCTGTTTCAAACGATGGAAACACCTCAAGCGGTATTTGACTCGATAAACTAAATAAACCCGATAGCAGTAACGTAATAAGCAATAAATTGGCTGCTACATGGTTTTTTGTAAACCAAGCAATCATGGCTTATCTCCTTGTGCAGCGCGGCGTTTTTGTATTAGCTCTTCAACACTAATTCCCATTTCTTGCGCTTTTTTTTCTAGCTGCTCACGCGATGGACGCTTACCTTTGCCTGCGCCATTTGGGCCTTTTGCTCGCATATTTTGCGTATCGGTTTCGCCTAAAATGCTTACCGCTGTGCCTGAACTTACTTGCCCAAGCGGTGTAATTACTAACTTATCGCCTGCATTAAGGCCTGTTTTTACCATAGCTTGTGTAGCATTTTGCCATGCAAGCGTAATGTTTTTACGCTTTAGCAGCCCCTCTTCAACCACATACACGTAGCTGCCTTGGTAAATAGTACTATTAGGGATTATTAACGCATCAGGCACTGTTTTACCGCTAATTTGCGCAGTGATGTATTGCCCAATTTTAATTGGGTATTGGTTATTAGCCGTGGCTTTGTAAGGGTCATTTATTTGCGCAACAATATACAATTGCTGTGCACCTTCATCGATAGCGCCTTCAGTACGTATTATTTGCCCTTGCCATGTTTGCTCGCCCACTAAGTCAGATTTAAACTTAACGAGTGAGCCGGCTTGGTTTTTACTGCCATCTCTGTATTGCTCTGGCAAACTAATATACGAAAGGTCTTTATTTTTAATTGGTAAGCGCACTTCAACGCTGTCTATGGCATAAATAGTCGCAAGTTCTGTGTTTTCGCTTACCACTTGGCCAAGGTCTACATTACGACTAAGCACACGCCCAGCGTAAGGCGCAGTAATTTGGGTGCGCTCTAAATCAAGCTGTGCTTTTTCAAGTGCGGCTTGTGCTGAAAGTACTTGTGCTTGTGCAGCCGCTAGTTGGGGCTCGCGAAGTACTAAGCTGCTCGCTTGCGATGAGCCACCTAAACGCTTCCAATCAGTAATTGCTTGTTGGCCGCGGGCTTTTTCTTCTAACAAACTTTGCTCTGCAGTAAGTAATGCTGCCTGCGCCGATTTAACCTCAGCTTGATGATCTCTATCGTCAAGCTGTAGCAGTACATCGCCTTTTTCAAAAAAACCGCCCTCTCTAAAATCATCACTTACTTTATTAATTTGCCCAGATGCTTGAGCAACTAACAAACTTTGAGTACGCGGCTTTACCGTGCCATAGCTATCGATAAAAATTAAGTAATCTTGTGGCTCAATCTTTTTTACCGATACGCTCACCGTGGCTTTAGGAGGTGAGCCAAAACGTTTTGCTTCAGGTGGATTACCCTTAATAAACATAACAATTAAAATGGTGGCCACCACCACTACGGCTGGGATTAAAAGTTTTGCTGATTTAGTTTTCATCGTTATTGCTCTTAGGTTCGCTTGTTGGGGCGTTAAAATCGCCGCCAAGGGCAACGTATAGGTTTATTCGGTTAGCAATTAGCTGGTTTTTTGTTTCAATGAGTGAGCTTTGCGCATCAAAAGAGCGCGACTGGGCATCAAGCACTGTAGTGTAAGTTACTAAGCCGCTTTGGTACTGCTCAAACGAGAGTTGCTCTGCTGCAAGGGCGTTTTCTTGCGCCTCTAGCGTGCTTTTATAACTGGCTTGCAAGGATTGCTGCTGAGTAATTGCGTTTTCAACATCGCTGAATGCATCGTACAAGGTATCTAAATATGCTTGTTCTTGTTTTTGTGCATTTAAGCGTGCTATTTCTTCATTTGCTTTTAGCTGGCCACCATTGAATATTGGCGCAGAAATACTGCCTAATAAAGACCACGCTAAGCTTGACGGCGAGAATAAATCGCTCACTCTATCGGTGCTATCACTCACGCTTGCTGATAAGTTTAAACTAGGGAAGCGCTGTTTATGTGCATAGGCTAGGCCTGCATCGCTTGCTAATAACTGGTACCAGCTTGCGCGCAAATGAGGCTTGCGTGTAATTAGCTCAGAGGGGATACCGGTATTAATTGGCGAAAGAAAAACTGGCAGTTCAACCTCTGCTGATATATCGCCTTTGGGGTAGCCGCCTAATAAGCGCTCTAAAGAACGCGACGCGCTTACAAGCGTGGCTTGTTGATTAGCAATACGCGTACGCTCGTTATTAAGCTCATTACGGGCTAAATATACATCGAGTGCTTCATTAATACCTTGGCGGTAGCCCGATTCAATAATATCTAAGTTTTGCTGTGCGTTTTCTTCTCGGCGTTTATATAAATCGAGTAACTGCTGGGCGGTTACTAAATCAAACCAGCCAGTGACAACATCGGCCACCAATTGCTGCTTAGCTTGCTCAAAACTAGCTTGTTGCGCTAAGTAGTTTAGGTTGGCTTGGCGTTTAGCATCAGATAACTTACCCCACACATCTACTTCATAGCTTAGCTCTAGCGTGACAGAGCTGGCATTATCATAACTTACAGGTCTATTGTCTTTACTGCGCCTAGTTTGCGCAGATAAATCAAGATCGGGCCAAAGCGCAGAGCCTGAAATTATTAATTGCTGCTTTTGTATTTGTACATCATAGGCACTTTGCAACAAGGCCTGATTATTATTAAGTGCCTTATTAACAAGATTTTCAATGTAAGGGTTTTCTAAGGTTTGCAGCCATTGCTGATCTACTGCAAGTGCATTTTGTGCTAAACCATGTTGCCATGTCGCTGCAATGTCGCTGGGTGCTTGCTCGCGCTGCTGAGGGTTTAGCGTACCCGCACAGCCGCTCAACAATACCAAGCTAAGAGCCAATAAAGTTGGCTTAGTTTGCCAAATCATAGTTAACCTAAATTACTGCCATTTATGAATGTAATTCAAGCACTTTGGCAAATTTTGCTCAACTTACTTTACATAACATTACATACGTTGCGATGAATTAACATAATAGTCAGTTATTATAAAAAGCGGCAGGGAATTTGGAGGGTATTTATACAAAAAAGCAAATAGCGTGTAATACACTATTTGCTAAATGGGATAAGTAATGTTGTTAAACACAAGCCTTTAAATTTCTTTAACGAAGCTCATATATTGCTGCATATCGCCAACAACTGCTTGCGCTAATAATTCGCTTGTTTTTACTGCGTACGGCTGTTTAAAGTGAATATCCCACAACGCAGATTCACTGCGCCAATGTTCATAAAC
>NZ_DCYU01000116.1:5783-35712 GCF_002331165.1 Pseudoalteromonas sp. UBA2102 | reverse complement strand
CATGTTTGGCATTTATGCTGCGTTATCGCCTTTTTTATTGGGAATAACCACACTACATAGACTCTGCATTGCCTAAAAGCCAAACATACTGCTGCAAATTCAACCACCAACGTTCAACACGCCCTAGCATCTTGATACTACTTGGGTATAATGCAGGGCTTAATTTGATTATTTTTAGATTGCTAGCGGCTTTATTTGTATTGTGGTGACCAGTTTTTTAAATCACACGCCTTAAAACAAATAAATATAACCGTTTAAGCCTTTTATCTGACAGGAAAACTATGCGCTCTATATATTGCGGACAGCTAAATAAAACTCACGTAGATCAAGAAGTTGAACTATGTGGCTGGATCAACAAACGACGTGACCTTGGTGGACTTATCTTTGTCGATTTACGCGATAGAGAAGGGTTAGTACAAGTTGTATTCGATCCAGAGGTTGAAGGACTAATGGATAACGCTAACAAACTTCGCCAAGAGTTTTGTGTGCAGTTAAAAGGGGTTGTACGTGCGCGCCCAGAAAGCCAAGTAAATAAAGACATGGCAACAGGCGAAGTGGAAATTTTAGGTACTGAGCTAACTATTATTAATCGCTCTGAGCCGCTACCGCTTGATTTTAATCAAACCAATTCAGAAGAGCGCCGCTTAAAGTACCGCTACTTAGATTTACGCCGCCTTGAAATGAGCGACCGTATTAAACTGCGCGCTAAAGCAAGCAGCTTTGTTCGTCGCTTTTTAGATGACAATGGCTTTTTAGACATTGAAACACCTGTACTTACAAAAGCAACACCAGAAGGTGCACGCGATTACTTAGTACCAAGCCGTGTTCATAAAGGCAGCTTTTACGCATTACCACAGTCGCCACAGTTGTTTAAGCAATTGTTGATGATGTCGGGTTTTGACCGTTACTACCAAATTGTTAAATGTTTCCGTGATGAAGATTTACGTGCCGATCGCCAACCTGAATTTACCCAAATAGATTTAGAAACCTCGTTCATGAGCTCTGATCAAGTACGTGGTATGACTGAAAAAATGATCCGTGAAATGTGGCAATCATTACTAAACGTTGATTTAGGCGATTTCCCAATTATGCCTTACAGCGAGGCAATGAGCCTTTACGGTTCTGATAAGCCAGACTTACGTAACCCAATGAAGCTTGTTGATGTAGCTGATTTAGTAAAAGACGTAGAGTTTAACGTATTTTCAGGCCCAGCTAATGACGAAAAAGGCCGCGTTGCTGTATTAACAGTACCGGGTGGCGCTAAGCTTTCGCGTAAGCAACTTGACGATTACACTAAGTTTATTGGCATTTACGGCGCTAAAGGTATGGCGTGGATGAAAGTAAACGACCGCGATGCAGGCGCTGAAGGCGTTCAATCTCCAGTTGCTAAGTTTTTAAACGAAGAGGTAATTACCCAGTTACTTGAGCGTACTAACGCACAAACGGGCGACATTATTTTATTTGGTGCCGATAAACGCAACGTTGTAAACGAAGCAATGGGCGCGCTTCGCTTGAAGATTGGTGTTGATTTAGAAATCACTAACCTTGATAGCTGGGCGCCACTTTGGGTTGTTGACTTCCCAATGTTTGAAGAAGATGACGAAGGCACGTTACATGCTGTGCATCATCCATTCACAGCACCAAAAGATATTAGCGCAGAAGAGCTTGAAGCAAACCCTGCCGCGGCTATTTCAGATGCTTACGACATGGTATTAAACGGCTACGAAGTAGGTGGCGGCTCGGTACGTATTCATAATGCTGATATGCAAGAAGCAGCATTTAGAATTTTAGGGATTGATGCGCAAGAGCAACAAGACAAGTTTGGTTTCTTACTTGATGCCCTTAAATACGGCACACCACCACATGCTGGTTTAGCCTTTGGTCTTGACCGTTTAGTTATGCTTTTATGTGGTACCGATAACATTCGTGACGTTATTGCGTTCCCTAAAACCACTCAAGCATCGTGCTTATTAACCGATGCACCTAGCAAAGCTAATAGCGACTCGTTAACTGAGCTTGCAATCAGTGTGGTAGAAAAAGCAATTCCTAGCGAAGAGTAATACCGCGCGCAACAAATGCGCTTAGCTAGATTTAAAAACCCTTAGGAGTATGCCTAGGGGTTTTTTTATGGTTAAATTTAAAGCAGTTCATATCAATCGTGTTAAGTTATTAGTCTATTTAGCACGCTAGAGTAGTTAATTATTTAAGTTGCTTGGTATCAAATATTATTCAATAGAGAGGGAGTTCTTATGTCGTTTAATCTCACATTATTTGGTGAATTTTTAGCTTTTTTTATTTTGTTTTGCATTCCAATTTTTGCGCTTATTAGCTACAAAATAGGTAAACGCAAAAGCACCATGCCGGGCGTTTTAGCTTTTGTGGGCGGATGCTTAGCGGTATTTCCGCTCTTTGGCTTAATTTTTATCGCCTTATTAGCGCTTAAACAAGACTTGCCAAAAACCAGCCCTTATGCCCATTAAACAACCCTAAATACGGACACGTAGTCACAGTGCCAATTTCTAATAATAGCTATTATTGCGATCAGCAATTTAGTGCCTTACAGCTAGCAAAACACACACTCGAAAACACAGAGTTTGAAGCGTGTACGTTTATAGATTGCGACTTATCTCAGGGGCAATTTAAAACGTGTCGATTTATAGAGTGCAGCTTTGAGCGTTGCAATTTATCGAGCATTGATTGGGGATACAGCTCGCTTGAAAATGTAAGCTTTAGCCATTGTAAGTTAAACAGTGTGCAATGGGGCGATGCAGATTGGGGAGCGCTAAGTATTGATGCGCCGGTGAGCTTTAATAGCTGTGAGCTTAGTAACTGCTCTTTTTATGAATTAACTTTAAAATCACTAAAATTAATACACTGCTTTGCAAAAAATGTTGATTTTAGACATGCCAATTTAAAGCAAAGTACATTTACAGGAAGTAATTTTCGCGATAGTGAGTTTTTTCAAACCACTCTAACTGAGTGTGACTTTGTAGGGGCTACAGAATTTAATATAGATTTAAACAGTAATACGTTAGCGGGGGCTAAGTTTGAGCGCTTTGAAGCCCTTAATTTACTTACAAGCCTTAACATTGAGCTTTGCGATTATATGTGAGGAGCGTTTAGAAGCTGCATATTGCAAGCCTCTAAACAATGAATAACCTTTAATAAGATTAAACAGTGGCCTGTAGCTTGGTATTAACAGCTAGGGCCATTTTTATTACGTGCGTTTGCCAATGTGCGGGCAATTTCAAGCAGTGCAGGGGTGATGTCATCAGCGCCGTCTTTGATTAATTTGGTTACATCGCCTGATGAATATAAGCTATCGCGCGGCGACTTAATACCAAGTTCGCGCACAAAGTCTTTTGTTTTACCTGTGCTGCCTGTTTCAATAAATTTAAAAATAATACGCTCGTTGTTACTTTTTGGCTCGGCCTGTAACACGGCAATTTCTTCTTTATAGGCTTCTATTCGACTTTGCAAAATGTCGATACGTTGTTCAATAGTGCTGTATGATTTCATGGGGTACTTTTCTAAATTAACTAAAAATAATACCCGTATTATCGCATACATTAGCAATGGCGCGCGCTAACCTTTATAGTAAAAGTTATTTTTATTTAAAAACAATAATTTATATAAGTACAACATGCATAAAACAATAAAAAAGTTACTAACATTAAGTGCATTTAGCCTAAGCGCGAGTTTAATATCACCATTAAGCTTTGCTGATGATGTAATAGTGGATCAAAGCCGCAATCGCACCATCCCTATAAATATCACATACCCCAATGAGAGCAATCAATGCAGCGTACACGCAAAGTGTCCTGTAGCATTTGTAAATGCAGGCTACGGCATTAGCCACAATGACTACACGTTTGCGAGTAAGCTATTTAATGCACAGGGTTATTTAAGCATTGCAGTCGCGCATGAGCTAAAAACCGACCCTGCGCTTAATCGCATACAGCCTTATTTAACCACCCGCATGGAAAACTGGCATCGCGGTGTAGTTACCCTTAAATTTTTAGTTAATCAGCTAAGTGCTCAATACCCTGAGTATAACTTTTCTCAGCTCACGTTATTTGGCCACTCTAACGGCGGCGATATATCTGCTTTATATGCTTCAATTTACCCAAATGAAGTAAGCCAACTAATTACCCTCGATCACCGACGCATGTTGATCCCACGTAATAAAAATATACGCGTACTGACACTGCGCGGTAGTGATTACCCAGCTGATGCTAACGTGCTATTAAACGATACAGAGCTTAAAGAGTTCCCTGTTAGCCAAATAAAGATAGAAAAGTCGCGCCATAACGATATGCACGACGGTGGGACAAAATGGCTGGTACAGAGAATGAGTAAAGAAGTAGGGGCGTTTTTAGATAATTAGCCAAGATATATAATCAAGCCAACTTTAAGCTGGCTTGATATATAAAGGTTTAAGCTGACGCAGAATTTTGAGTGGCATTAAACAAAGTATGTATATTATTGCAGGTTACCCTTGCGGCGTAGCAAACTGTTTTATTGGCCGTTCCTTTATTTCCATATCTTTTGTAGGAATAGCTAGGAGTGAATATTTCGTTCTTATGGTAATGATATCAACAAACTTACCGTTAATGTACAAGTTGACGAACGGTGTAATTGTACTCACTAAGTATTTTTTTTCGGGGTCCAAAGCAAATTTTTCTTCCATGCCTTTTAGCTCAATAAACTTTACTTCAAGCGGTTCGAACTCTATCGAGGATAATTTTTTGTGTGCACGCCGGCGCCCTTGTATAGGTTGTTCAGGGACCTTTGCATTGGGGTTTTCTGCTCTTATTGAGAAGTATTCATCCACTTCATATATGAACATTGAGTTTAAGTCGATACCTTGTCCATTGAAAGCGAGAGAGCTTAATTTAACTTGATAAGGCGAAGTATTTTCCAACCTTATACTAGTTATACATTTAGTATCTATATGACAAAATGTATAAGAAGATGCAGCAATAGGACCTTCGATAACTTCTTCAGAGTTGGCAAAAGTAGAGTAACTAATTAAAAGAAATATAATATTGATCAAAGTTTTCATTGGGCTGTTCGCACTGCATTTTCAAAAAGATATGCCGAATATAGCAATATATCTCTGTCTTCATTAGTTTGATAAATCTGTGCCTTTTGAGCGATGAAATTAAGATCCTTTATAGCAGTTCTCGCGTTATATGCTGTATCTTCAGAAGTCCAAACTGCGTGACTAAACTCATGAACAATAGTATCTACTTTTCTATCAGTACCTACGCTAAAAAAACTCTTGCCAAATCCTATAATTCCATATCTGTCATAATAGGTAGCATCGCCAAACTCAGCACATTTATACAATTTTTGTGGGGTCAAATACATAGAACCAATAAGGTTAATTACTTTACGCGCTTGGCGGATTAAAAATGTTCGTGTTGTTTCAAAATTAATTGAATTAACAAAACCATATTGTTTCATAATTGATTCGAATTTTTCTTTTTTCTTTTCATCTAAGTTAGCAGGGTTGTGCAATATATTAATAAAAGTTGTTAATGCTTTTGGGGTAATTAGCATAGCCAATTCAATTTGTTTTAGCTCAGATAAAGTTAACTCGATACCTGTTTTGTTTGTTACTTCGTAAATTGAAAAGTTGTTGCGCTCATAGTAAGTATTTTTATTCATACTATTCATACCTATCCTTGGTTGTATAATTTTTACTAACAAACTACTAGAATTGTACCTATTATTCAACCTCTATATTTTATCTCAGATTGTGAGGTTGCTTTATTGAACATCTAAAATAGCGCAGCCACAGCTGCGCTATTTTTGTTTTAGTTACTCAACTAATTCACTTACTACAATTGGGCTGTTATGCAGGGTTTTATGCACTGGGCATTTGTCGGCTATTTCGAGCAGGCGTTGGCGCTGTGCTTCGGTTAAGTCGCCGCGTAGGGTAATTTTACGGGTAATGGCCTCTAGGTTTTGGGTGCATTCGCCGTTGTCGCAATCTTTGTAATAGTCGCGGGTGTGTTCAAGCTCTACTTTTATATGATCAAGCGGCAGCTTTTTTAAGGTTGCATACATACGCAGTGTCATTGAGGTACACGCGCCTAGGCCTGCGAGTATATGGTCGTAAGGATCGGGGCCTAAATTACTGCCACCTACTTTTAATGGCTCATCGGCAAGCCATGTATGATCTTTAGTAC
Organism: Pseudoalteromonas sp. UBA2102; assembly: GCF_002331165.1. NCBI lineage: Bacteria > Pseudomonadati > Pseudomonadota > Gammaproteobacteria > Alteromonadales > Pseudoalteromonadaceae > Pseudoalteromonas > Pseudoalteromonas sp. UBA2102. The sequence continues at coordinate 29,515 of NZ_DCYU01000116.1, read as the reverse complement.
TTACGTGCTGAGTAAATATATGATCTTTTTCTTCAACCAGTACTTTGCCGTTTTCTAATTTTGCGCTGTAGTTGCTTTGCTCGTATTTAACGTAGCGGTTTGCCCAATTAGCAATTAGCGTAGCAGCGTACTCGGCATCGTTTTTATTACTTAGTAAGTGGTCGGCGTTATCGAGGCTAATAAAGCTTTTTGGGTGTTTGGCTGATGCGTAAATTTTCTCGGCTTCTGAAATATTAACCGTGGCATCAACAGGGGAATGCATAACTAAAAGTGCGCGTTTTAATTTGCCTATATGGCTACGGTCGTACTTTGCAATATCCTCTACAAATTGTTTTTTTATGGTAAATTCGCGCCCAGCTAAGCTAACTTTAGCTTCACCTGCGGCGTTTATTTCGTCTAAATGGGCTTCAAAGTTATGTGCAACGTGTTGTGCATCTGAAGGAGCGCCAATTGTTGTAATAGCCGATACCTCAGGAATATGCTCTGCAGCAGCCAGTACGGCAGCGCCACCTAAGCTGTGGCCAATTAATAACTGCGGCGCATCAAAGTAAGTACGCAGGTGATCGGCTGCGGCCACTAAATCTTGAATATTTGATGAGAAGTTACTGTTTGCAAAGTCGCCGTCGCTATTGCCAAGGCCGGTAAAGTCAAAGCGCAGTACGGCAATACCTTGTTGGGTAAGGGCGCGGCTTATGCGCGTAGCGGCAGCAATATCTTTACCACAGGTAAAGCAGTGTGCAAATAAAGCATAAAACTTTACATCGCCGGCTGGGCGTTCAAGCTGGCCTGCAAGTTCTAAATCGCCGCTTTTAAAAGATACTTTTTGTCGCATAGAAGAGCCTTAGTGTTTCATTAAAATACGTTACAATAATAGATAAGATATAAGCACTAATTAGTGCAATTTCAATGTTTATTATGCTTTGATCTTGATCAAGTAAACTGTTTACTATTTCATCGTGAGGACATTTGTCCTTATGTTTTTTGGGTGGTTTGTCTATCCTCGCACAGCGCTATAATGAAGGTTTTGCTACTTTATATTGGCTAATTAGCTATATTTTAAAGCAGCTCACTTCTAACAACCTATTCACTGGAACGTACAATGCAATTACCTACTGTTGATTATAAAGCTCCCGATGCGGCTGCTCACTTTGTTGAATCGTTAAGAAACACCGGTTTTGGTGTATTAAAAAATCACCCAATCCCGCAATCTTTAGTTGAGTCTATTTACGAAAAATGGCAAGACTTTTTTAATTCAGAGCAAAAGCACGACTTTTTATTTTCTAAAGAAACGCAAGACGGTTATTTCCCGCCTTCTGTATCTGAGGTAGCTAAAGGCTTTACAGTAAAAGACATTAAAGAGTACTTTCATGTTTACCCTAAAGGTCGCGTGCCTGCAGAGCTTGAAGCCGACGTACGTGAGTACTACCGCTTAGCTAACGAATTTGCAGCAACGCTTTTAAGCTGGGTTCAAGCAGAGGCACCAGCCGATGTACGTGCTAAGTTTTCTATCGATTTAAAAGACATGATTGCTGATTCTGAGCAAACATTGTTACGCATTTTACATTACCCGCCAATGACAGGTGATGAAGAGCCAGGTGCAATTCGCGCTGCAGCACATGGTGACATTAACTTATTAACTGTATTACCTGCATCGAACGAGCCAGGCCTGCAAGTTCAAAAAACTGATGGCGGTTGGTTAGATGTGCCATGTGACTTTGGTAGCTTAATTATTAATATTGGTGACATGTTACAAGAAGCGTCGGGCGGGTACTTCCCATCGACTATTCACCGTGTAATTAACCCAACGGGTAAAGCGTCGACTAAGTCGCGTATTTCTTTACCGCTGTTTTTACACCCACGTCCTGATGTTGTGCTTTCTGAGCGCTACACTGCAGACAGCTACCTACAAGAGCGTTTACGCGAGCTAGGTGTTAAATAATAGTTGCTTTTTAAATAGCATCTATTCAAAAGCGGCTTTTTAGCCGCTTTTGTTGTTTTACATAGCCCATTGGGTTATATCCCCCGCGCTGCGATTTAATCGCCCTTAGGTAGTACATATTTTAATTCACAAAAACGTATCTGCTTTAATGCCATAGTGCTGTTTTGTATTGCTATTCGCTATTTTTGCGCTGAGTGCTTATTTGGCAAAGTGAATATTTCCATGCATTTCTAAGTTAGTTGCGTATAATGCGCCCTTGGCCGGTTTGGCCTTTTTTTTATTGAGAGATTTTATGAGTTTTGATGGTTTAGGTTTATCACAGTCTTTAGTTAACGCGGTTTTAGAAAAGGGCTATGAAACGCCAACGCCTATTCAGGCTCAAGCAATTCCTGCAATTATTGAACGTCGCGATGTAATGGCGGCTGCACAAACAGGCACAGGTAAAACCGCTGGTTTTACGTTACCGCTAATTGAGCTGTTATCTAAAGGCAGTAAAGCAAAAAGTAACCACGTACGTGCCCTTATTTTAGCGCCTACGCGTGAGCTGGCTTTGCAGGTAAGCGAAAACGTTGAAGAATACGCTAAGCACTCTGATGTAAGTTCGTTTGTAGTGTACGGCGGCGTTAAAATAAACCCACAAATGCAGCGCCTTCGTAAAGGGGTTGATATTTTAGTGGCCACGCCTGGGCGTTTAATCGATTTACATAATCAAAACGCTGTTAAGTTTGATAATGTTGAAGTGCTGGTACTTGATGAAGCGGACCGCATGCTTGATATGGGGTTTATTCACGACATTAAACGCCTGATTGATAAAATGCCGCCTAAACGCCAAAACTTAATGTTTTCGGCAACGTTTTCAGATGATATTCGTGCATTGGCAAAAGGGTTAATTAACGACCCTGTTGAAATATCAGTTGCGGCAAAAAACACCACTGCTAAAAGCGTAACGCAAAGCGTTTACGCTGTTGATAAATCGCGTAAAACCGCATTACTTAGCCATTTAATTCGTAGCAACGATTGGCAACAAGTATTAGTGTTTAGCCGTACCAAGCACGGTGCAAACCGTTTAGTTAAACAGCTTGAGCGCGACGACATAGTAGGCGCCGCTATTCATGGTAATAAATCACAAGGCGCTCGTGTTAAAGCATTAGATGGCTTTAAAAGTGGTGAAGTACGCGTACTTGTAGCCACTGATATTGTGGCACGTGGCCTTGATATTGTTGAGCTTCCGCATGTGGTTAACTACGACTTACCAAACGTATACGAAGATTACGTTCACCGTATTGGCCGTACAGGCCGTGCTGGTGCATCAGGGCATGCTATTTCGTTTGTAACAGCCGATGACGCCGCTGATTTATACGGTATTGAACGTTTTATTGGTGAGCTAATTCCTCGCGCTGAAGAGCCTGGATTTGAACCAACTAGCCCAGTGCCTGAGCGCGCATTAGATGCTCGCCCAATTAAACCTAAAAAACCTAAAAAAGCAAAGCAGCCGTTTAACAAACCTAAGTCTGATAAGCCGAACAGCAAAAAACCAAACAATGGGGGAAGCGGTACCGGCCCTCGTCGTGGTGGTTCTAAAAAACCAGCAGCGAAAACTGATGACAACGCACAAAGCCCATGGGCAAAACGCCAATCGGTAGGTGGTAATGGCCAGCGCCGTCGTCGCCCAAATAACGATTAATGATTATTAAAGATTGTATTGGCCTTTAATTAAACGCCAATACAAAAAAACGCGCTACCTTTTAATAGAAGTAGCGCGTTTTTTATTATCTGTAATTTATACTTACCTGATCAACGAATTAACGCCTAAACCTACAAACAAGGTAACGCTAACGCTTAGTAAGGTGCCTAGCATAACGTACTCGGTGAGCTTTTTATCTTTACTGGCACTTAAATCGCCAAACCTAAATACCGACTTGGCAGCTAGCAAAAAGCCAAGCCCCGCAAATTGATCAAGTAGTATAAAGCTGAGCATAAGTACACGCTCTATCATGCCAATGCTTTGTCCGGCCAACGGTAAGCTGCCCTCACTTGAAAAGTTAGCGGTGAGCCTTTCAAGCATCATTCTTATAAATACGGCACTTGGGCTTAATATAATTAAATATCCGCATACAACCCAAAGCACTTTAGGGTTTGTGGCAAGTGCGCTTACGTACGCGATTAAACTTTGGTTATCAGTTATATAAATACACAGCGCTATTATTACGGCTATATGCGCTATTTGGTCGAGTAAAAAGGGCACAACCCCTTTGCTAGAATACGACTTAGCAATATCTATTAGGTAGTGGCTAAGCATAATTGCAGCTGTTGAAAGTAACACGGTGCTTAGTTGTTGCCAGCCATAGCTATATTCCCAAAGCGCTAAAATAACGGCGCTAACCACACCGTGTACTAATACATGCAGGTAGAGCTTTTTAGCTTTAAAGTGGCGGGTGTTTCTATCGTTTACCCAGCTCATTGGTTGTAAAAAAAAGTCACTGACTAGGTGGCCTATAATTAATGTCACTAATAATAACGAAAACCCCATTACTCACTTCCTTTTGCAATCGTTGTTATGACCTGTTTAGCGTGTATTATAAATCGTTCTATAAGCTGATAATTTGCTAAATTAAGCAATTTAGTGACATTTTCGCGACTGGTGTTAAGCTCTTTTGCCAGTGCTGCATGGCTGTTATCGGCCTGGGTTAAATACACGTAAAGCGCATTGGCTTGTTTTTGCGTTATTTTGCAAAGCAAGGTATCAACAAAGGCAAGGTTAAGACTAAAGCCTTCATCTAGGGTGTGCTTTGCTATCTGTAAGGTAAAGCGCTGATTGGCTATTTTATCAAGGCCTTGCCCTGAGAGCACAAAGGCAGAGCCGGTAGCTGTTTTTATATCGCTGCGTGGGTTGTCTACCTCACCTAAGGCCATACTTTGGCGCAGCTCGTAACCTGCCGACTTTAAATGCAAATAAATGATAATAGCGGTTTTAATTAACTGCTCGCTTTGATTTATTTGTAACTGAAAAGCATCACCTCGGTATATGGTCCACAGTGAGGTATTATTACTAATTGCACGCAAACTTTGCTCTAGCTGATAAAGCATGGCATCGTATTGCTGCTTAGGTATTTTTTGCGATTTAATTATATCGCCGCTGATCACACCAATCATAAAAATCCAAAAAGTAACTTAATGCAGTTACATAGAATCAGGTAACCAAATTTGGTTACATTTAGTTAAGTAACCAATTTAGGTTACTTAAAACAAAATTGCAAGGTTCACTCGTTAATGGCGTTTTTTTTTCAGCTGCGCTGAGCTGTGAGCACTTAAGGAAACAAATGACTTTACAAAACGATCAGCAAATCAGTAAGCCACGTGTCGGTATTTTTGTTGATGTACAAAACATTTATTACACGTGCCGCGAAAGTTACCGTAAAAACTTTGATTACAATGCATTTTGGGCGCACATGAAGCAGCAGTATTCTATCGATTGTGCATTTGCGTATGCCATTCACCGCGGTGATGAAAAACAAAACCAGTTTCAAAATATTTTGCGTGCTATTGGCTTTGAGGTAAAACTAAAGCCGTTTATTCAGCGCCGTGACGGCAGCGCAAAAGGGGATTGGGATGTAGGCATAACGATAGATATGCTAGAGCAAGGCAAAAACCTCGATAAAGTTATTTTGCTCTCTGGTGATGGCGACTTTGCGTTATTGCTAGGGCATTTAAAAAATCAATACAATGTACCGTGCGATGTTTACGGGGCCGATAAGTTAACCGCAGAGGTGCTTAAGCAAAGTGCAGAACAGTTTCATTTAATTGATGATAGCTTGCTACTCTAAAGCATAAAATATAGCGGCTAAGTGCCTGCAACATGAGAGTTTTTAATAAAGAGCCTATATAGCTAATATAGGCTTTTTTTATTGCGGTAATAAATTGGGTTTACTCAGCGGTTATGGTAATTTTACGCCATACCATGTTATTGAGGACTCACATGCTTTATTACAGCGACATGCCATTAGACCGCGGGTCTAATTTTCGTAAAAACGCGGCGTGGTTAAACGCGCAAATGTCGGCACAAAGTAAGTGGCTTTTGGTGAATAATAACCACACTTTGTTTTATAAAGACGCAGCTCAAGTGTGCTACTTAACGTATCAGCAAATTGCCCATTTAGATTTATCAAACGCTATTTATTTAGGCTCAAATACTGAGCAACAGGGTGTGTTTGCGTTAGATGTTTCAGCCATACACGATGACGAACTCAAGTGCGTTATAGGCGACGCACAGTTTTTTGATATACGCCAATATGGCCCTCACGTTGATATACAAGATGGCTCTATAGCCGCACTTGCACGTGGCTTATGTTATTGGCATGCAACGCATAGTTTTTGTGGGCGTTGTGGCAGTAAAAATACATTAGTAGAGGCAGGGCATTCACGCCTATGTGAAAACGAGCACTGCAAGCACCCTACATTTCCACGCACTGACCCTGCAGTAATTATGGTGGTTACTAAAGTATTTGAAGATGGAATAGAGCGTTGTTTATTGGGTCGCCAAGCAATATGGCAACAAGGTATGTATTCGTCATTGGCAGGCTTTGTAGATCCAGGTGAAACACTAGAGCAAGCTGTAGCGCGCGAAGTTAAAGAAGAAGCAGGCATTGACGTTGATAATGTACGTTATATTGCCTCGCAACCCTGGCCATTCCCTTCCTCTATTATGTTGGGTTTTATTGCTCAGGCTAAAACTGAGCAAATAAACGTAGATAAAGACGAATTAGACGATGCCAAATGGTTTACGCGCGAAGAAGTTAAGGCGTTTGGCAATATGGGCGATGAAGGCGATCATTATAAACTCCCTCGGGTCGATTCAATTTCGCGTTTTTTAATTGAACAATGGCTTTCAAATAAGGCTTAAGGATTGGTAATGTCGACAAGCAAAAATAAAAATACCCAGTTAGTATCAACGGGGCGTAAAAAAGCCTACACCCATGGTGTGGTAAATCCCGTAGTACAGCGCGCTTCTACAATTGTATTTGACAGCGTGGCCGAATTAAAAGAAGCAGCTAAAACCCGCGGAGATAAAACATTATTTTATGGCCGCCGTGGCACAACTACACATTTTGCACTGCAAGAGGCGATAACCGAGCTTGAAGGCGGCGAAGGCTGCGCACTTTACCCATGCGGCGCTGCGGCAATAAGCCAAGCGTTATTGTCGTTTGTAAAGGCAGGCGATCATATTTTAATGGTTGATAACGTGTATGAACCTACGCGTGATTTTTGCGATAAAATTTTAGCGGGGCTAGGTGTTACCACCACTTACTACCCACCTACAATTGGCGCAGGTATTGAGGCGTATATTCAGCCAAACACAAAAGTGCTGTTTTTAGAATCGCCTGGCTCTATAACCATGGAAATACAAGATGTACCTGCCATGGTTAAAGTAGCCAATGAGCATAATATTATGACCATGCTTGATAACACCTACGGCAATGGCTTGCATTACCGCCCACTTGAACACGGTGTAGATATTAGTATTCAAGCAGCAACTAAGTACATTGTTGGCCACTCTGATGTAATGATGGGTGTTGCAGTGGCAAATAAAAAGTACTGGCCAACCCTACGTGAGCAGTCGTACTTATTAGGGCAATGCACCAGCGCAGATGATGCCTATTTAGCGCTTAGAGGCTTACGTACTATGGCAGTGCGTTTAAATCAGCACGAAAAGGCGGCTATAGAGGTGGCAAAATGGCTTGAGCAACATGAGTTAGTTGATCATATTCGCCATCCTGCATTTGCAAGCTGCCCTGGGCATGAATTTTTTAAGCGCGACTTTGATGGCAGCAATGGATTGTTTTCATTTGTAATGAAAACCGGTAACCAAAAAGCCATTGATGCGTTTTTAGATAGCCTTGAGCACATTAAAATGGGCTTTTCGTGGGGCGGCTTTGAAAGTTTAGTCACCGCCAATTTGACCATGGAAGGTTTACGTTCGAACACCGGCTGGGATTTAGGCCCTGTTATTCGCTTGCATATTGGCCTTGAAGACATTGATGATTTAATTAATGACTTAAGCCAAGCACTTGAGGTATACCAACAGCATTTATAAAAATAGGCTAAATAAACAAAGTTTGGCCTGTTACATTTAAACGGTTTGTTACAAAGCTCACGTATGGTGAGCTTTTTTTTACTGGTAATTCAAGGTGTTTACACTTACTGTTGTTACATTACGCTTTATTTTAAAGCATGAGCAACGTCATTAAGGAAAGCCAATGGCAACATCATCAGTGAACATAGGGCGATTAACCCAAATAGCGGGTTTTGAGCTAGTACGTATGTTTTTAACCAAACGCGGCTTAATTGCAATGGCCGCCTTTGCCCTTGTTTGGTTACTTATTTTACGCTACCCGATAGGCCAAGCCGTCAGCATTATTAGTGCCCCCAATTTTGAACAAATGGCACGCGATATTTCAGGCAGTATTGGTTTAAGTAAGTTGCTTGATTGGCCTGAGGCCGAATTTGCTATGTACTGGCTAGTCGCTTTGTATAGCTTTCCGCTGTTTGCTATTTTTATATCAAGCGATCAAACCGTTGGCGATAGAGAGCGCGGCACATTACGGTTTTTATCATTGCGTTCTACTCGGTTTGAAATTTTATTTGGCCGTTTTTTAGGTCAGCTTGGCGTGTTAGCGTGTTTATTAGCTATTACCCTAGTGGCAACCCTTGGCGTACTTGGCTACAGAGAGCCTAGCCTATTAATGGGGGGGTTAAGCCGTGCGGTTTCTATATTTATAATAATGGTGGTGGTACTTAGCCCGTTTGTGGCATTAATGAGTTTGATTAACACGTTTGCTCGCTCGTCTCGTTTAGCAATTGTATTAGCCATTTTATATTTTGCTGGTGGCGGCATTATTGTGGGTATATTGGCGTGGCAAGTACCGGCTCTAAATGCGCTCGATTACCTTTTCCCAGGGGTTAATTCTGAACTTTTAGCTGGGCAAAACCTACCTTTATTGAGTGCCTTAGGTGTGCCGCTTATTCAAAGCGCTGTATTTATAGCAATTGCGCATCGAATATTTACAAGGAGTTCGCTATGAGCGTATTAATAAAAGCCAGCGGCTTGAGTAAATCGTATGGCGCAAAGCAAGCACTTAACAACGTAAGCTTTGAAATTCAAAAAGGCGCACCTGTGGCGTTAGTGGGCCCTAATGGCGCCGGTAAAACCACATTATTTAGTTTATTGTGCGGCTATATTAACCCAAGCCACGGTGAGCTCAGTATTTTAGGGCATAAGCCTGGTAGTGCAGCGTTGTTCAACCAAGTAAGTGCATTACCGCAAGATGCGCAGTTAGATCCGCGTTTTAATATAGATAAGCAACTGGCGTTTTATGGCAAGCTTCAAGGCATGGGCGCTAAACAAAGCCACAATGAAGCGCTGCGCGTACTTGATTTGGTAGGCTTAAAAGAAGTCGCTAAACAGCGTGCGGGCGATTTATCTCACGGTATGCGCAAACGGGTAACGATAGCACAAGCGCTGATTGGCTCGCCGAAAATAGTGATGCTTGATGAAGCCACAGCAGGGCTTGACCCTATTCATGCCAGGGAGGTGCGAGAGCTGGTATCGAGCTTAAGCGATGAAGCCACCTTTATTTTAAGTTCGCACGATTTAACCGAACTTGAGCGATTATGCTCCCAAGTGCTCCACCTAGATAAGGGCATTTTGAGCGAGCACCAAACAAAAGACAACAATACGCATACTCACTTTTATACCTTAATGCTCAACGAGGCGTATCAAAATGTGGAGCAGCAACTGCAGGCGTTAGCAGGTGTAAGCCGTGTGTATATGAGCCAACATAAAGAATACGTGATTGAGTACCAGCCAACCGGTGAGCCACTTGATATTGCTTTATTAAACTTTTGCCATCAACAAAACTGGCAATATAGGCAGTTAGTAAATGGTCACACCTTAGAAAATCAAATATTTACACAGGAGAAAGCATAATGGGACTACTCAGTGGTTTAATGGGAAATGCAAGCGAAGTAGATGATTCTGACTTAGAAAAAGTACTTGCTAATACCCTAATAGATGGCGAACAAGTAGAAAAAGCCTATAAGGTGATTCGCGATATGTTTATTTTTACTAATAAGCGTTTAATTTTAATTGATAAGCAAGGTATGACCGGCTCTAAAATGGAAATGGTGAGTATTGCTTATTCTAAAATTACTAAGTTTAGTAAAGAAAGTGCAGGGCACTTTGATTTAGATGCCGAGCTTAAAATTTGGATTGGTTCAGACCCAACGCCTATTAGTAAAGAGTTTAAATCGGGCGATAATATTAACGAAGTTTATCGTGTAATAAGTCAGCATGCGCTTTAGTTTGCTGAACATGTTTTAAGTAGTTGTTGACTATATGTTGCAACTACTTTAAATTTACAGTTTCTTACACCTACTTACAATTAACTTAATAAATACAACTGCTTAATTAAGTTTTCATTCAGTTTCTCAGCGTTAGCATGTCCCCACTTTAGTCAATGAGCTAAAGCATAAAAAGCAATGCACAAAGGGAAGTCTTACAATGAAAAAATTAGCAGTTATTATTTCAAGCATTTTATTATCTAGCACTGCGGCTGCTGCAGACAGCTACAATTCAATCAGTAATTTAAGCTACAAAGATAGCGATAACAACGACACCGTTGCTGTAGACTCTATTTATTACCTATCTCCTAAAAAAACATTAGGTCCGTACGATCAGTTTGAGTACATTAATAAACAAACTAACGTTTACGGCGGTTATGCTGATGACGACTTTGGCGATGTTACTAACATTGGTGGCGAATACTTTATTAATGAATTTGTTGTTGGCGCATCTTACGAAAACCTTGACCCAGATTCGGGCTCTAACGGTGAGCTTTACAAGCTAACTGGTGGCTACTTCTTTAACCCTGATTTATTAGCAAAAGTAACGCTTGTTGAAAACAAAGACGGCGATGACTTTGCTTTGTTTGATTTAGCATACAATCACATGCTAAACAGCACAGACTACGTAGGTGTAACACTTACATCTGATGACGAATTTGATTACCGCGCTGTTGCAGCTAAGTACTTTATTGACTTACAGCAAGGTAACTTTTTAACGTTTGAAGGTAAATACGAGAGCATTGAAGATGCAGAAAACCAGTGGGTAGCAGAAACTAACTACTACTTCTCAAAAGCAACCTCGGTATTTGCTAACTACAACAAGCAAGATACATACAGCTTTGGTGCTCAGCACTTCATCAATAAAAACATTGGTCTTAAAGTAGGTTACGAGAACAATGCAGATGACTCTGATAACGATGCATACTTTGCAAACATGCGTTTTCAGTTTTAATTAAGCCCTGTACTTAATTAAAAGCACAAAAAGCCCGCTACTGTAGCGGGCTTTGTTGTTTTTAACTTAAATTATCCGTGGTAAAAGTTTTACCAGGTGCAATTACGGTCTTTGTTCTGCTCATCTAAATAGCATTTTTTAAATTAAAAATAATAATTTTTTTGAAAAATGAGAAAAATATAATGAGGGATAGTTATATTGATGAGGTTTATCGAATAGTTAAGTTGTATTCAATTTAGCGACAGTTTGTACCTTATTTATTACTTTTGAAGTTTAAATGCTGAGATATAATTCTACTGTAGATTTAAGGTGTGCTTTATATTTACATTTGTACGGAATGATTAACAATTTAAGTTGTTGATATTGTGTTTAATTTGTTCTCTCATTCATTTTTTGTTCATTATTTATTGTTAGGATGCGGCCCGACTTTGGCTACACGGCCCAAGCATAGAAAATAACATTTATAGGGAATTTAAAATGAAAAAATTAGCCGTTATCATTTCGAGTATTTTATTATCAAGCGCTGCAACCACTGCAATGGCAGCAGATACTTACCAATCTATCAGCCACGTAGGATACATGGACATTGATGGAGATGACACGGTAAGTGTTGACTCAACTTATTACTTTTCTCCAAAAGCGACGTTAGGTCCTTATGATCAATTTGAGTACATCAATAAGCAAACAAATGTTTATGGTGCATACAGTGATAATGATTTTTTAGACGTTACTAGCATTGGCGGTGAGTATTTTGTAGAAGATTTTGTACTAGGTGCACAGTACAATAACTTCGATAGTGATTTTGGCTCAAGCACGGATGTAATTGAACTTTCAGCTGGTTACTTCTTTAATCCAAACCTTGTATTAAAAGCAACGTTTGTAGATGTTGAAGATGCTGACAATCAGTTTGTGTTTGACTTAGCATATAACCACGAATTAAACAGCACTGATTATATCGGCTTTACAGTAACAGCAGATGACGAGTTTGATTACCGTGCAGTAGCAGCTAAGTACTTTGTTGATTTACAGCAAGGTAACTACTTAACTGTTGAAGGTAAATTTGAAGATGTTGATGGTGGTTCAAGTAACTGGGAATTAGCATCTAACTACTATTTCAGTAAAGCAACATCGGTGTTTGTTACAGTTAACAAGAACGATGACTACGCTTTTGGTGCTCAACACTTTTTCAATAACAATGTTGGTTTAGAAGCAGGTTACGGTAATAACTGGGATGATTCTGATTACGATGCTTACTTTGCAAATGTAAGCTTACAGTTCTAATTTAACCAAAAGTTAGTTACTGAACAAAAAGCCCGCTACTGTAGCGGGCTTTGTTGTTTCTAACTTAAGTTAACCGTGGTAAACGTTTTACCAGCCGCAATTACGGCCTTTGTTCTGCTCATCTAAATAGCGTTGCAGCGGTGCAAAGTAATCAAGCATAGCGGTTGCATCCATTTGCGGCTTGCCTGTGATGGTTTCAAGGGCTTCTTGCCATGGACGAGAAGAGCCCATTTCTAGCATTGCGTTTAGCTTATCCCCTGCTTCTTTTGAATTATAAATAGAGCAGCGGTGAATGGCTTTATCGTTACCAGCTATTTCACATAAGCTACGGTGAAATTCAAACTGTAAAATATGTGCTAAAAAGTAACGTGTATAAGGGGTGTTGCCTGGTACGTGGTATTTAGCACCTGGATCAAAGTCATCTTCGCTACGTGCAATAGGCGCTTTAACACCTTGGTATTTTTCACGTAGCTCCCACCACGCTTTATTATAATCTTGTGGCTTTACTTGGCCCGAAAATACCTGCCAGCGCCATTGATCAACCATTAAGCTAAAGGGCACAAAGGCAACTTTATCTAGCGCCATTTTCATTAGTAAGCCAATGTCTTTTGACTCATCAGGTACTTGCTCAAGTAAACCAATTTCTTTTAAGTAACCGGGTGTAACCGATAAAGCAATGGTGTCGCCAATGGCTTCGTGAAAACCATCGTTGGCACTTTCTTGATAAAATAAAGGTTGTTTATTATAAGCGCGCTGATAAAAGTTGTGGCCTAGCTCATGGTGAATAACAGAAAATTCTTCGCCGGTGCGTTGAATACACATTTTAATGCGTAAATCGTCTTTGCTATCTATATTCCAAGCAGAGGCATGACACTGTACGTCTCTGTCTTTTGGTTTTACAAATAACGAACGCTCGTAAAAGGTCTCTGGCAGTGGCTCAAACCCCATTGAGGTAAAAAAGGTTTCAGCACCTTTAACCATTTTTAGCTCGTCGTAATTATTTTTAGCTAATAGCTCGGTAACATCGTAACCCGGATCGGCGTTTTCTGGCGCGACCACATCGTAAATATTACCCCACGCTTGCGCCCACATGTTTCCTAATAAGTGCGCAGGAATAGGCTCATCTTGGGCTACTTTGTCGGTGCCGTATTTTTCGCCTAATTTAGCGCGTACATGACAATGCAGTGAGTTATAAAGTGGTTTTACTTGCCCCCAAATGCGGTCAAGCTCGGTTGTAAAGTCATCGGCTGGCATATCGTACTTGCTGCGCCACATTGCGCCGGTATCAGCATAACCTAGCTCTTTAGCCCCTTCGTTTGTAAGGGTTACTTGCTGCTCGTAAAGTGGGCGCATTGGCTTTGAAATTTGACGCCACCCTTGCCATAAATCAAGTAGCTCGTTGTAATCACGGCTGGTGGCCATTTTTGCGGTCATATCACCAAGGCTTAAACAGCTGCCATCGTCTTTACAGTATTTACCTTTACCGTATAAACCACCTAGCTCTGCCACAATAGTTGAAAGTTGAGCTGTTTTTTCGGCGTCCTGAGGAGCGGGTAAAGTAAGCGCAAGTTTAAGTTTATTAAGCTTGCGGCGTGCATCGTAATCAAGCGCTAAGTCGTCAAATTGTGCTGCCTGATTGGCTAAACGTACGACCGACTCGGTCATTTTACGATTAACTTCGGCAGATAACGCCGAGGTGTCGTGTGTTATAAAGTTTGCGTAAATCCACTCAGCGCGGCTCGACTCTAGGTAAAGCTCACTTAGTTCTTGCTCGGCTTTGGCAATAAATGCATTGGCATCTTGTTTTGTAAGAGGCTTCTCGGTCTGTGCTGAATCGGTAGTGTCTATGGCTATTTCTGCTTCGCAGGCGGTTAGCGCTAATGTACTTGCGACTATGAGGGCGCTCATACTTAGTTTAAAGCGTGGCGTGTTCATTGTATTCCTTTGGTTTATTGTTATTAAGAAAGTGATAATAGCAGCGATGTTTAAAACAATAAAATTAATACGTTAAGGCGTGTGGTGCATCGCGCAATGATTGTATTTAAACTAAGATGGGTCATAATTAAGTTACTATTTTCATTCAATGTAAAAGGAATGTGCTCATGTCAGTATTTATAATATTGCTGGTCGTGGTGGTGGTTATTTTTGCAGTCAAAGATATTCGCCTCAACCTGATCAGCCGTCCTACGTTTAAAATGTTTAAAAAGGTACTTCCGCCGCTCTCGCAAACTGAGCGAGAGGCAATGGAAGCCGGCGATGTATGGTGGGATGGTGAGCTATTTAGTGGTAATCCAGATTGGCAAAAACTGCATAACTTTCCAAGGCCTGAACTTAGCGATAAAGAAAATGACTTTATGGATAATCAGGTGAACACGCTACTGGCGATGCTAGATGATTACCAAATTGTACAAAAAGACAAAGACCTGCCAAAAGAAGTCTGGGATTACTTAAAAACAGAGGGCTTTTTTGCGCTGATCATTCCTGAAAAATTTGGTGGACGTGAGTTCTCTGCCATTGCTAATTCAACCATAGTGTCAAAAATTGCCACAAAAAGCTTAACTGCGGCGGTTACTGTTATGGTGCCTAATAGCTTAGGCCCAGGCGAGCTGTTACTGCATTATGGCACAAAAGAGCAACAAGACCGTTGGCTACCAAGCCTTGCAAGTGGTAAAGATGTGCCGTGTTTTGCACTTACCGGCCCAGAAGCTGGCTCTGATGCCGGCAGTATTCCCGACTCTGGCGTAGTGTGTAAAGGGCAGCATAATGGTGAAGAAGTTATAGGCCTGCGTTTAAATTGGTCTAAGCGTTATATTACGCTTGCGCCGGTTGCAACCGTACTTGGCCTTGCCTTTAAAATGTATGACCCAGATGGGATATTAGGCGATGAAAAAGAGCTAGGGATTACCTGTGCGCTAATTCCTACAGATCACGAAGGGGTAGAAACGGGTGAGCGCCATTATCCATTAAACATGGCATTTATGAACGGAACTACCTACGGTAAAGATGTTTTTATTCCGCTAGATTGGATTATTGGCGGTGAGCAGGGCGCAGGGCGAGGCTGGCGCATGTTGGTTGAGTGTTTAAGTGCTGGACGCGGTATTTCTTTACCTGCACTAAGCACCGCAACAGGGCATTTAGCCTCTAAAATGACCTCTGCTTACTCTGTGGTACGCCAACAGTTTGGTGTATCAATTGGCCAATTTGAAGGTGTACAAGAAGCCTTAGCCCGTATTGGCGGGTTAACGTATACGTTAGAGTCTGCGCGTTTAATGACCGCAGGCGCAATAGATTTAAAACTTAGCCCATCGGTTGTTACCGCCATTGCAAAATACCATATGACCGAAATGGGGCGTACGGTAATGAACGATGCAATGGACATTCATTCTGGTAAAGGTATTCAAGTAGGGCCTAATAACTATTTAGCCCATGGTTATATGGGGATCCCGGTATCGATTACCGTTGAAGGGGCAAACATTTTAACCCGCAACTTAATGATTTTTGGCCAAGGTGCCACCCGTTGTCATCCGTTTGTGTTAAAGGAAATGGAAGCTGCCGCAATGGAAGACGATGATGCAGCACTTGATCAATTTGATAGTTTATTGATGAAGCACATTTTATTTGCTGCCAGTAACGCCGGCATGGCTTTTGTACATGGTCTTACGCGAAGCTGTTTGGCAAAAGCGCCCGTGTGCGGTGCAACCGCAGTGTATTACAAACAGCTAAGCAGAATGAGCCGAGGGCTTGCTTTTACTACAGATGTAGCCATGTTGGTACTCGGTGGCGAGTTAAAGCGTAAAGAGATGATTTCGGCGCGTTTAGGTGATGTGCTTAGCCACTTATATTTGGCGTCTACTGTATTAAAGCGCTTTGAAGATGAAGGGCGCCAACAGGCTGATTTACCTTTTGTGAAATACGCTATTGAAAATTCTCTTTATGAGATAGGCCAAGCGTTTGACGGTTTTTTCAAAAACTTTTCAAATCCGGTGGTTAACTTTTTACTTAAACGCATTGTGTTTCCGCTGGGGAATCACTACCACAAGCCAAGTGATGAAACAGCCCAAAGTATTTGCGAGCATATGACGCAACCTGGGGTGTTTAGAAACCGTTTAACGCACTTATGTTATGTAGATGAAAATGCGGGCACGGGCGTGATGGAAAATGCATTTTTAGCTATGCACGATATGCAAACACAGTTTAAAGAATTAAAACACTGGCAACGCAGTGGTAAGGTCCCTGCAACACTCGACATAGAAGGCGCAATAAATTACGCACTAGAGAATGAGCTCCTTGCGCAAGCAGATGCCGATGCAATGCACCATACCAATAAACTAAGAAAACAAGCAATTGCCGTTGATAACTTTAAACCCGGTGAATTATAACGCTTAAGATAAGCGCTAAACGCAAAACGGCCTTACATGTGTAAGGCCTTTTTTGTGGTGTATAAGTTAGCGTGCGTAAGGGTCTGCAACTATTTTATCGATATACCATTTCCCTTTTTTACGAAGCATTTTAACGCTGCGCATATCATCGACTTTATCGCCATTAAAGTAGCCTGTAAAAATGAGGTTTATTTTGGCGTTATCGCCATATTGTTCGCGTACACTCATATTGGTCATATCGACTTCAATTACTACTTCATCGTATTGCAGGTTTACTAAGTTTCGGGCAAATTGCTTAGCGGTGCCATAGGATTTCATAATCCGGCTTAGGTTAGGGGTGGCCATTGTGCTGGCTTTTTGTAAATCTTTTTGATTATACAATGCATCAAAGTAAGCGGTGGCTGTATCGCCCGGTGAGTCGCCCAGCGTTTGTACGCTATCGCCACAGGCGGCTAAAAATAAGCATACGATAAAACTTAAATAAGCTGTTATTTTTTTCATGTTGAATGTTTTTAATTAGTTTTTTTAAAGTGTGTGGTTAATTAAACAAGATGTAAAGCAGCACTGGGGAATAAATAGAAAATTGAATCATAAATAATAAAAAAGGATGCCATAAGCATCCTTTTAAGTATCTCAAGGAGAGAAGTTTACTGTACTAATTCTTGCTCGCTAAATTCTTCAGCAAACATTGGGCTAGACAGGTAACGCTCTGTGGCACTTGGTAAAATCACCACAATATTTTTATCAGCGTTTTCTGGCTTTTCAGCAAGGCGTTTAGCGGCAACAACAGCTGCGCCTGATGAAATACCCACTAAAATACCTTCTTTTTTCATTAGCTCATGAGCCATTGCAATAGCATCTTCGTTTGATACTTGCTCAGCACCATCAATCACACTTAAATCAAGATTACCAGGAATAAACCCTGCGCCAATACCTTGAATTTTATGTGGACCTGGTTTTACTTCTTCGCCTGCAAGCGTTTGGCTAATAACAGGTGAGTTAGTTGGCTCAACTGCAATCGCTTTAACATCTAGGCCTTTTTCGTTTTTAAGGTAACGGCTAACACCTGTAATAGTACCGCCAGTGCCTACGCCTGCTACAAAAAAGTCTACTTTACCATCAAGCGCTTCAAAAATTTCTGGGCCGGTTGTTTCAAAGTGAATTTTAGGGTTAGCTGGGTTTTCGAACTGTTGTAATAAAATGTATTTTTCTGGATCTGTTGCTTGAATTTCTTTTGCTTTTTCAATTGCGCCATTCATACCTTTAGCGCCATCTGTAAGCACTAAGTTAGCGCCTAATGCTTTTAATAGTTTGCGGCGCTCTAGGCTCATTGTATTGGGCATGGTGAGTGTTAATTTGTAACCACGTGCTGCTGCAACAAATGCAAGGGCAATACCTGTATTACCCGATGTAGGTTCAATTAGTTCCTTACCTTCAACAAGCTGACCTGATTTTTCAGCTTCCCAAATCATTGATGCACCAATACGACATTTAATACTAAAGCTAGGATTACGCGATTCTACTTTAGCGTAAACGTTTCCGCCTGTTACGCGATTAAGTTTTACCAGTGGTGTATTACCAATGCTTAGTGAGTTATCTTCAAAAATAGTAGACATAATGTTCCTTTGGATACAATCTGATCAATGTGTTAATAGCCTTTGCTATTAACTATATAAATACACTTTACTGCGAGTTTAAAAAAACTAAAGTAAAGTTTGGCTATAACATATATCTATTGGGCTTATAACCAGCCGAAATAAAAATTAGTTATTATTGTTGCTTTAGTTATTAAAGATGCGGGCTCATTTTTAAATTTAAAGAGTAAATTTCGCCACGTAGTTAAAAAATGCTCAGAGTAGGCTAATTATTGCGATGTTTTTGTGTGTTATTTGTGCACATGAATATAACTTGAATACTTTTATCACACAATGCGCCTAAAACATGTTAAAAACACTCTATCTATATTCAACTAAGCAATCACAATGAAGTTAATCTTAAAATTAATTGCCGGTATTGTGGCCGGTATTTTGGTCGGGCTTTATGTGCCTCTCACAGGTGTTGAGCTTTTATTTACTGTTAAAGAACTTATTGGCCAACTCATTTCTTTTACCATCCCATTAATTATTTTATTTTTTATTGCTTCGGGCATTGCGGGCTTGCCTAAAGGGTCTGGCCATTTATTAGGTAAAACTGTTGGCTTTGCTTATAGCTCTACAGTAATTGCAGGTACGCTTGCCTTTTTATTAGTAAGTGCGGTTATTCCACTGCTAAGTGGCAATATTACGTTTGAAGCCGAAGTTGCCACTGAAATTGGCAGTTTTATTGATTTAGAAATTCCACCGCTGATGGGTGTAATGACAGCGCTTGTGACTGCATTTGTGTTTGGTATTGGCATGAGCCAACTTGAATTAGAAACACTTAAAAAAGTGTCTGATCAGGGTCGCGATGTAATCGATGCTTTATTATCTAAAGTAATTATTCCGGCATTACCATTTTACATTGCGGGTGTATTTGCAGAAATGACCGTAGCAGGGACCGTGGTAGATACATTGCAAACCTTTGGTGTTGTGCTTATTGCAGCACTTGTTATGCATTGGCTGTGGCTAACCGTATTATATGTTTCTACGGGGATATTACTTAAACGTAACCCGTTGGAGCTAGTTAAAAATATGCTTCCTGCTTATTTTACAGCACTGGGGACAATGTCGAGCGCGGCAACCATTCCGGTGTCTTTGCAATCAAGCAAAGCAAATAACGTGAAAGAAGATGTAGCAAACTTTACAGTGCCACTGTGCGCTACTATTCATTTATCGGGTTCTACCATTACGATTGTGACGTGTGCAATGGCCGTTATGTTTTTATCGCCAAGCATGGAAGTACCTTCTTTAATGGGGATGCTGCCGTTTATTATGATGTTAGGGGTAGTAATGATTGCAGCGCCAGGTGCACCTGGTGGAGCAGTAATGTCGGCGCTCGGTTTATTAACCAGTATGCTTGGCTTTAACGAAGGCGCTGTTGCACTTATGATTGCACTTTACCTTGCGCAAGATAGCTTTGGTACTGCGTGTAATGTTACAGGCGATGGCATTATTGCCCTATGGGTAGACCGTTTTAGCGAAAAAGCAGCGTCATAAAAAACTAAAGTACTGGTTTTTAGCAGTCGTAAAATAATGCTAAAAGATGAGTACACCTAAAGCGAAGCAATAATATTAGTTATTGTTTCGCTTTAACTGTGGTAATGTGGCAAATTAGATTGTTTGTCGCGTATTGTTAGGTTAATGAGGGTATTACATTGATTAATGTGCTTTTAGTTGATGACCATGAGCTGGTACGAACTGGTATAAAACGTATATTAGATGATGTACGTGGTTTTAAAGTGGTAGGCGAAGCTAAAGATGGAGAGGCTGCGGTACAGTTTTGTCGCCAGCACGCACCTAATATTGTATTAATGGATATGAACATGCCTGGCATGGGTGGCCTAGAGGCCACAAAAAAGATTTGTCGCTATTGCCCAGATGTAAAAATTATTGTGCTTACGGTTAATTGCGAAGACCCGTTTCCATCAAAAGTGATGCAAATTGGCGCGCATGGCTTTTTAACCAAAGGTGCAGGCTCTGATGAAATGGTTCGTGCTATACGGTCTGTTCATGCAGGTCAGCGTTATATCGCCCCAGAAATTGCACAACAAATAGCCCTTGCGCAAGTAACAGGGCGTACCGATGAAAACCCTTTTCAAAGCTTATCTGAGCGCGAGCTACAAATTATGCTAATGATCACCAAAGGTGAAAAAGCTCAAGATATTGCCGAGCGCTTAAATTTAAGCTCAAAAACAGTGAACAGCTACCGTTACCGTATGTTTGAAAAATTAAACGTAGGGGGCGACGTCGAGCTTACTCATTTGGCTATTCGCCATAAAATGATTGATATAGACGTATCTCATTAATTTTTTAATTTATGTCTGAATTCGATCACGCCCAATTTTTAAAAACGCTATCAAGTGAACCGGGTGTATACCGTATGCTTGATAGTGAACAACAAGTTATTTATGTCGGTAAAGCTAAAAACTTAAAAAAACGAGTAAGTAGCTACTTTAGATCTAATCTAACCGACAGTAAAACCCGTGTGTTAGTGAGTAATATTTGCGATATTGAAGTTACACTCACAAACACCGAAACCGAAGCCCTGCTGCTTGAAAACAACCTTATAAAAAAATATCAGCCGCGTTATAACATTTTATTACGTGATGATAAGTCATACCCCTATATATTACTTACCAGTCATAAACATCCGCGTTTAGCCTTTCATAGAGGCAGTCGCAAGGTAAAAGGCGAGTATTTTGGGCCTTTCCCAAGTGCTGGCGCAGTGTCGGAAAGTTTGCGTTTAATGCAAAAAATATTTCCTGTACGTCAGTGCGAAGATGCCTATTACCGTGCCAGAAGCCGCCCGTGTTTACAGTATCAGCTAAAGCGCTGTTCAGCACCGTGTGTTAATAAAGTGACAGAGCAAGAGTACGGCGAACAAGTTGATTATGTACGTAAGTTTTTAACAGGTAAGTCGCACGAAGTAATAGCCGATTTAATAAAAAAAATGGAAGCGGCGAGTAAAGACCTTAACTTTGAGCTCGCAGCTAAAGTGCGCGACCAAATTATGCTACTGCGCAAAATGCAGGAGCAGCAGTCTATTTCAGGTAATTTTGCTGAAATGGATGTGGTAGGTTTTGCGCACTTAAATGGATTAAACGGGATTCATTTATTAATGATCCGTGATCATAAAGTGCTAGGCAGTAAAACCTATTTTCCAAAAGTCCCTAAAGATTCGGGGCAAGAGGAAATACTCACTTCGTTTTTAGGGCAATATTATTTAGCGCCTGGTGCGACAGGGCGCATAGCAAAAGAGATTATTTTACCGTTCGAGATTGAAGAAAGTAGCGCATTGAGTGAAGCGCTTACGCAAATTAGTGAGCGCAAAGTATCGCTTAAAGTGGTCACCCGCGGAGAGCGAGCACAATACCTTCAACTTGCTAATAAAAACGCATTAAACAGCATTACCGTTAAACAAAGTACGCAAGACTCTATAAACAAACGTTATGCACAATTAAAAGCGACCCTAGGCTTAGATGATATAAACAGAATGGAATGTTTTGATATCAGCCATACCATGGGGGAGAACACAGTAGCCAGTTGTGTAGTATTTGATTCGCAAGGGCCAAATAACAAAGAGTACAGACGCTACAACGTAACGGGTATAACCGGCGGTGATGATTACGCGGCAATGGAGTTTGCACTGAACAAACGCTACAACAAAGTGGTAGATGAAGACAAAATTCCTGACGTTATATTCATTGACGGTGGTAAAGGGCAACTAGGCCGTGCAGAGCAGTATTTTGCTACGTGGCCACATGCTAAAATGCCGCTGTTAGTAGGTGTAGCAAAAGGCACAAGCAGAAAGCCAGGCCTTGAAACCTTATTAATTGATGGCGGGCGAAAAACGATTCCTATGGATTCGGATGCGCCAGCACTTCATTTAATCCAGCATATTCGCGATGAGTCGCACCGATTTGCTATTGCAGGGCATCGTAATAAGCGCCAAAAACAGCGCACGCAATCATTATTAGAAGAGATCAATGGAGTAGGTTCTAAGCGCCGCCAAACATTATTAAAATATTTAGGGGGCATGCAAGGGGTAAAAGCTGCTAATATAGAACAGTTAAAGAAAGTTCCTGGGATCAGTCCTGACATGGCTGAGAAGATATTTAACCATTTGCATGACAAGGGCTAGCCCTTCATGCGAATATAGAAAAAAAGACATATCCAAGTAGTTATGTGGAATATTCCAAACACACTCACAACCTTTAGACTTTTTCTTATCCCCATATTTTTGGTGATATTTTACTTGCCTTATAGCTGGGCGTTTTTTGCTGCCGCTTTTATTTTTTGGCTTGCATCAATCACCGATATACTTGATGGCTATTTAGCACGAAAGCTAGAGCAATCTACGCCTTTTGGTGCGTTTTTAGACCCTGTAGCCGATAAGGTTATGGTGTGTGCTGCACTTGTTGCGCTCTCTGATCATTATCAGTCTATGTATATGACGATTCCGGCACTTATTATTATTAGCCGTGAAATAGTGATATCTGCATTACGTGAATGGATGGCCGAACAAGGCAAACGTGGAAACGTTGCAGTATCAAATATGGGCAAAATAAAAACCGCGGCGCAAATGCTGGCGATTATTGGCCTAATTTGGCAATACGATACGTGGATGATCTATTTAAGTTTTGCTTTATTGTATATAGCCACCTATTTAACACTAAGCTCTATGGTGCAATATTTAATGGCTGCATGGAGTGAATTGACCAAAAATTGATTGTAAACGTCTAATAACGCACCGTTTTAGATAAAAAATAATCAAACAGTTCAAAAGTGGCATTTTTTGTGTTGACGCGTTTAATAATCTCTGTAGAATGCGTCCGTGTTGAGAGGGCATAGCCCCTAAGATAAAGAAAACCAAAGTTACTTAGTTAGCAGCGTAAACATCGCAAGATGTTGAATAACGCAGATAATTAAATAACAATGCGGCACTAGCTCAGTTGGTAGAGCGCGACCTTGCCAAGGTCGAGGTCACGAGTTCGAGCCTCGTGTGCCGCTCCAAGTTTTCATTAGGTTGTCCAACGGTTTGGCGGAATGGCAGAGTGGCCATGCAGCGGATTGCAAATCCGTCCACCTCGGTTCGACTCCGGGTTCCGCCTCCATTCAACACTCCACATGCTTTAAATAGCAAA
>NZ_DCYU01000116.1:5154-5381 GCF_002331165.1 Pseudoalteromonas sp. UBA2102 | reverse complement strand
AAGTCCGGCCTCGGGCACCACTTTGTGGTTTAATTACATAGCCAAGTGTAATTTATAAAAACAATGTTACATAAATTAGTTTGTGTAATTAAATTTAGAATTAATATGATGCGGCACTAGCTCAGTTGGTAGAGCGCGACCTTGCCAAGGTCGAGGTCACGAGTTCGAGCCTCGTGTGCCGCTCCATATTAGTTTTATCCACTTGCTTTAAATAGCAAACTCGATGC
>NZ_DCYU01000116.1:4478-4758 GCF_002331165.1 Pseudoalteromonas sp. UBA2102 | reverse complement strand
AAGTCCGGCCTCGGGCACCACTTTTAATTATTCTACCAAGATAATTGAAAGTTAGATAAAATATTAATGAATAGTTTAACGCGGCACTAGCTCAGTTGGTAGAGCGCGACCTTGCCAAGGTCGAGGTCACGAGTTCGAGCCTCGTGTGCCGCTCCAAATTATTTGGAAGCGTTAAGGCGGAATGGCAGAGTGGCCATGCAGCGGATTGCAAATCCGTCCACCTCGGTTCGACTCCGGGTTCCGCCTCCATTTAATTACTCCACATGCTTTAAATAGCAAA
>NZ_DCYU01000116.1:0-4066 GCF_002331165.1 Pseudoalteromonas sp. UBA2102 | reverse complement strand
GTCCGGCCTCGGGCACCACTTTTACTAAAGTCCTTTTAGTAAATTAAATACTCCCTATTTTTAAATAAACATCCATTTTTTATATAACAATCACTTTGTTTATGTTTTTGCCTATTCCTTAAAGATTAATAGCAATTGGCTTAATCAAGTGACTAATTTTGAGGCAGACAATCGTGCTTAAAGCAAAGCATACGTATTGTTACACGTTAGCGTTAGTTGATTAAACCTACATTACTTTTCCTATATCCCTTTGCTGCTGCCGTCTAAATCCAATTCAGTTCATCAATCAATTTTGCATACATGCGCGACTACCTGATGATATAAACTTGATAGCTAAAGGTGTAACTAATAGCGCTTGGTTATTATGCGCTGATATGTGCGCTCTATTTATTTTAAACAACGTGTTTTAAAGGTATATTGCCAAAGCTAAACAGTTTGATAATTAAATACGGTCGTTAATGTATTAGCTGAAGTGTAGGTAAGGGAGGAAATAAAGTGCAAAGCAAAGCGACACAAAGCCGCTTTGCTAAAGTACATAATGCTATAACTTTGTTTGTGCCTTATAAATAGGGTATTCGCTCATTAAACCTTGAATAAGCGCCACGCACATTAAAATAAGCACAATTGAGAACGGTAACGCAGTGGTTACTACTCCAGATTGCAGAGCCTGCAAGGCTTGAGAGCCACCTACCCACAGTAATACGGCGGCTATTGCCCCTTCAATCGATGCCCAAAATATACGTTGTGGTACCGGCGCATCAATTTTTCCGCCAGCGGTTATGCCATCTATTACAAGTGAGCCAGAATCAGAAGAGGTAATAAAAAACACTAAAACAAGCACAATTGAGATCACACTAATAAGGCCACTAAGCGGAAGCTGCTCATAAACCTGAAATAGCGTCACAGAGATATCGGTTAACCCGTTTTGCCCAAGTGGGCCAACTTTATCAATAATTTGTGAAATCGCTAAATTACCAAATACCCCCATCCACACTAAGCTTAATAGTGTTGGCAGGCCAATGACGACTAATAAAAATTCCCGCACGGTACGGCCTCTAGAAACGCGGGCAATAAACATTCCTACAAACGGCGACCACGATATCCACCATGCCCAATAAAATACTGTCCAGGCATGCATCCAGTCTTCATCTTCACGGCCAAACGGATTACTAAGTGGAACCATATGTTCTACATATGCACCAAAGGTAAACCATATTGCTGTAATTGAGTCACTAAAAGTAAGCGATATTATGGCTACAAGTAAAATAAATGCACATATAAGATTGATGTTACTAAGTACTTTCACACCCCCTTCAATGCCTTTAATAACAGAAACAATAGCAATACAGGTAACGAGCGCTATAACTGTAATTTGAAAAGCGGTACCGTAGTCAGTGCCCATTAAATAATTAATACCACTTGTTGCTTGCTGTGCCCCTAAACCAAGAGACGTTGCTAAACCAAAAAGCGTAGAGAGTACAGCAAGTATATCAATAACGTGACCAAGCCAGCCCCAAGCACGATCGCCAAATAAGGGATAAAACACGGAGCGTATAGATAACGGAAGGCCTTTATTGTAAGCAAAAAACGCTAAGCTAAGTGCAACAATGGCGTAAATTGCCCAACCATGTAAGCCCCAGTGATACATGGTGGCGCCCATGGCTAAAGAGTGAGCTTCTGGGGTATTTGGCTCTGCGTTCATTGGCATTAAGTACCAATCAGTAAAATAGGCTGCGGGCTCTGCGACACCCCAAAACAGTAAACCTATCCCCATTCCTGCGGCAAATAACATTGCCAGCCATGAGAGATAACCATGTTCAGGTTTTGCATCAACACCCCCTAAGCGAATTTTACCAAGAGGGGAGAGCGCAAGTGCAAAGCAAAATAATACGAAACCATTAGCAATCAACATGAAGTAACTATCAAATTTATTGATAATGGCATCTTTAGTTGAGGTAAGTGCTTCCCTGACCACTTCAGGGTCAAGCAATAAGGTAAGGGCAACAAATAGTATGACTAAAAATGCGCTTATTCCAAACACTGGGTTATGAACATCAAACCCCCATTTTTGTACGTTATCTTGACCTACCTGATAATCGGTAGTGTCAATACTGTATTTGTTCAATTGGTCATCCATCATGACTCCTTTATATTATAGATAACAAACTTCAATTTTATAGTACGTAAGTAAATCAAAAAGCGCCTATTACTGATATTTAATTATGGTATATATCTCTGAAATACATTAATAAATTTTTATATAGTTTGAAAGGCAAAAAAAAGCGAGCTAATGCTCGCTTAATAATTTTTTAATTTAGCGTTACTTCCACGCGTTAGGATCAACCTCTTTGGCAAGCTTAGGGTGCTTGTCTTTGTCAAACGTAGGTAATACTCCTTGCTTGTTTTGCGCGTTGTAATCTTTTGATAACCACACAACAACGCCTGAAAGCATAAACAGTGCAACCACGTTTACAATAGCCATTAGGCCCATAGAAATATCAGCAAGTGTCCAAATAATACCTAGTTCACCAATGGCACCAAACATAACCATGCCTAATACGAGTAATCTAAATATAAACATTCCTTTAGTAGAGTTGTGCTCTAAAAACATTAGATTTGTTTCGGCATATGAATAATTCGCGACAATAGAGGTAAATGCAAAAAACAAAATGGCAATGGCAATAAAGTAAGTACCCCAGTCACCTACGTGCTCTTGTAGTGCAGCTTGCGTTAACTCTATTCCCAATACACCCGATTCAGGTACAAGTTGATTAGACAGTAAGATTAATGAGGCAGTGGCTGTACAGATCACAATAGTATCTATAAATACACCTAGCATTTGCACATACCCTTGCGAGGCTGGGTGCGGTGGATAAGGTGTTGCCGTTGCTGCGGCATTGGCTGCGCTACCCATACCGGCTTCGTTCGAAAACAAACCGCGCTTAATACCTTGGATCATAGCTTGCGTTACACCATAGCCAATTGCACCGGCGCCTGCTTGCTCTAAACCAAAAGCACTTTTTATTATAAGTACAATAACATCAGGTAGGGCAGTAAAGTTAATCGCACATACATATATAGCAACTAGCAAATAGGCAAGCGCCATAAATGGAACAACCATTTCGGCAAAACGTGATATTGTTTTTAATCCACCAAAAATAATGATGCCAGAGCCAATTACAAGTGCAATGCCTACTATATACTTAGGTACATCAAACGCTACTTCAAATGCGGCAGCAATAGAGTTTGACTGTACAGCATTAAATACCAGGCCAAAGGCTAAAATTAAGCACAATGAAAACAACACACCCATCCAGCGTTTGCCTAAACCACGCTCCATATAATAAGCAGGGCCACCTCTAAAGTTGCCATCAGCGTCTTTAGTTTTATAAGCTTGCGCTAACGTACTCTCTGCAAAGCTAGTTGCCATACCTATTAAAGCAATCAGCCACATCCAAAATATAGCCCCAGGGCCACCTAAATAAAGTGCCACGGCAACACCGGCCATATTACCTGTTCCAACACGCGCCGCTAAAGAAGTACAAAAAGCCTGAAAAGAAGAAATCTCATCTCCACCACATTTACGTGAGCCAAACATAACTTTAAACATATGGGGGAATTGTACAAATTGAATAAAGCCTAACCGAATGGTAAAAAAGACACCTGCTGCTATCAATAAGTAGACGAGAACTTGGCCCCAAAGTAAGGCACTTATACTATTTATTATATCTGTCATGAATACTACCTAAGTACATGAGTTAAAAAAGTGCTGGCAACTTACCATAACAAATCAAAAGAGTTTAGTTTTAAAAGCAAAAAAGCAGTCTTATCCACAGGCTTTTGTGGGTAACATGTGCTTTTAATGTGGGGTTCTTATGGGTATAAATTAAATGCAATTTTATTCAATAAAACGCTTGCGTAAAAATCTGTTCTCCCTATAATGCGACCCCACTGAGACGGCAGAGCGCAACGCATAGCGAGGCACGAGCTACTCAGTGAGTCGAGTAAAACTTAGTTTTAAAAACTTTCAAGTTTAAGAAAGTTAAGTGTTGACAAAAAAATAGGA
>NZ_DCYU01000004.1:0-3522 GCF_002331165.1 Pseudoalteromonas sp. UBA2102 | reverse complement strand
GACAACTGCTGCAATTTTTTGCGCACTGTCTATGACTATTTTTTCTTGTTCGGCTTCAACCATAACACGTACTACCGGTTCAGTGCCTGATTTACGGAGTAAAACACGGCCTTTTTCGCCTAAAGCTTGCTCTACTTGCGCAACCGCATCTTTTACTTCTGGTGCTTGTGTAGGGTCTGTGCCAGGTGTGTAACGTACATTAATCATTTTCATTGGGTACTTTGTAAAACCAGCCCCTAAATCTTGTAATGTGCGATTTTGAGCCACCATTGCAGCCAATACCTGAAGGCTTGAAATGATACCATCGCCCGTGGTGATTAAATCAAGGTTTAATACATGGCCTGAGCTTTCACCGCCAATTCTCCACCCTTTTTGCTGCAGCATTTCCATTACATAACGGTCGCCAACTTTACTGCGCGCAAATTCAATTCCTTTTGCTTTTAATGCATTTTCAAGCCCCATGTTCGACATAACCGTGCCAACAACACCACCACCTAGCATATGATCTTCAGCCGCTTGGCAGGCAATAATGTAAACTAAGTCATCACCGTCAAATACGCGACCGTTATGATCAACCATCATTACGCGATCACCATCACCATCGTAAGCAATACCCACATCGGCTTTATGCTCTAGCACTTTGCGCTTTAACGTATCAACGTGTGTAGCACCACATTCATGGTTTATATTCACCCCATTAGGCTCACATGCATGAGTAATCACTTCAGCGCCTAGCTCACGCATTACCGACGGTGCAATATGGTAGGTGGCGCCATTGGCACAATCTAGTACAACTTTTAAACCTTCAAGTGATAAGCCTTGTGGAAATTGGCTTTTACAAAATTCAATATAGCGCCCATCAGCACTTACTAAGCGCGAGGCTTTACCAAGTTTATCTGAGGCAACACAGGTCATTGGTTCATCAAGCATCGCTTCAATTTGTAGCTCAACGTCGTCATCCAGTTTTAAGCCTTGGCCATTAAAAAACTTAATCCCGTTATCATAGTAAGGGTTATGCGATGCACTAATTACAATACCTGCTTCGGCTCTAAACGTTTGCGCTAAATATGCTACAGCGGGCGTGGGCATTGGCCCAAGCAGTACGACATCTATTCCTGCGGCAATTAAACCAGCTTCAAGCGCGGTTTCTAGCATGTAACCTGAAATACGGGTATCTTTACCTATAATTACTTTTTTTGTTCCACTTAGAGACAAAACTCGACCTGCGGCCCAGCCTAATTTCATTGCAAACTCAGGGTTAATTGGAGCTGTGCCCACTAAACCACGTACCCCATCGGTACCAAAATATTTTCTTTCGCTCATTATAAAGCTCCTTTTTCGCAAGCTTGGAGTACACCAAGCACATCTGCTGTTTCTTTTACATCGTGTACACGAATAATTTTTGCGCCATTTTGCGCGGCAATTAGCGCACCGGCTAAGCTGCCCGCTAATCGCTCATCTGTTTTTCTGTTTAGCAAATTACCTATCATCGACTTGCGTGAAAGACCTGCTAAAAGCGGTAGTTCAAATTTATTAAATGCATTAAATTTAGCAAGTATTTCAAAATTATGCTCTAGGGTTTTGCCAAAGCCAAAACCTGGGTCGAGGATAAGTTGATCCACCTTAATACCCGCTGTTTCGCATGCGCTTATACGCTGCTCAAAAAAGAGGTTAATTTGCGTTAGCAAGTCAGTATAAGTGGGTTCACTTTGCATTGTCCGTGGCTGCCCTTGCATATGCATCAAACAAATTGCTACATCGGGATACTTAGCGAGTGTGCTAAGTGCGTGGGGCTCTTGTAATGCACGTACGTCGTTAACTATATCAGCACCTGCTAAAATCGCCTGCTCCATGACCTGTGCTTTACTGGTATCTACCGATATAACGCAGTCACTTTTAGCTCTAATGGCTTTTATTGCAGGTATCACACGATTAAGTTCATCGTGTAAATTAACATCTGGCGCGCCTGGACGTGTAGACTCCCCGCCAATATCAATGATAGTCGCACCCTCGTCTAACAACTGCATTGCCTGTTGCACCGCGTGCGCTGTATCTAAAAACTTTCCACCATCAGAAAATGAATCTGGGGTCACATTTAAAATACCCATCACACATGGTTTTTCTAAATTAAGTTTACGCCCACGGGGAAGGTTTATTATGTTAGTCATCGCCAACCTTTTAGTTATTTGATACAAAAAAGCCCCGAAGTACGGGGCTTTTAAAGTATTATTTTAACGATTATTCAGCTTTATCATCAAGGTTTGTTTCATCTTTTTTCGATGAATCATCCGGTTTTTGGCTTTCATCAACCGGCTTTTCTTGAGGTGCGACTGTTTTAGTTGGCTTATCGTCTAAACGGTCGTGTGCATCACGTGGTTCACGCACAGGCTGACGCGCCATTAAATCATCAATTTGTTTAGCATCAATTGTTTCGTATTTCATTAATGCATCTTTCATCGCATGAAGAATATCAATATTTTCTTTTAATATATCTTCTGCTCTTTGATAATTACGGTCTGAGAATAAGCGTACTTCGGCATCAATTACTTTAGCTGTTTCATCAGACATGCTCATTGCGCGACCACCGCCGCCACCCATGTACATCTCGTTTTGATCTTCAGCGTAAAGTAACGGACCTAGTTTTTCACTCAAGCCCCACTGCGTTACCATTTTACGTGCAATATCTGTTGCACGCTCAATGTCGTTACTCGCACCCGTTGTTACTTTGTCTTCGCCATAAATAAGTGCTTCAGCAATTCGGCCACCGTAAAGGCTTGAAATCATTGACTCTAAAAGCTCTTTAGAATGGCTAACACGGTCCTGCTCAGGCAGGTACATAGTTACACCAAGGGCACGGCCACGTGGAATAATCGACACTTTATAAACTGGGTCGTGCTCTGGCACCATACGACCAACAATAGCATGGCCCGCTTCATGGTAAGCCGTCATTTCTTTCTCTTGCTCACTCATCACCATGGTCTTGCGCTCTGCACCCATCATGATTTTATCTTTAGCAGCATCAAATTCAGCCATACTTACAACACGTTTATTACCACGTGCGGCATAAAGTGCAGCTTCGTTTACAAGATTTGCTAAATCAGCACCAGAGAAACCAGGCGTACCACGTGCAATAACTGCCGCTTCTACGTTATCGCCTAATGGCACTTTACGCATATGTACTTTAAGAATTTGCTCACGGCCGCGAATATCAGGCAAGCCAACCACTACTTGACGGTCAAAACGACCAGGACGAAGTAATGCAGGGTCTAGTACGTCAGGGCGGTTAGTAGCCGCTATAACGATAATACCTTCATTACCTTCAAAACCATCCATTTCGACTAGCATTTGGTTTAGTGTTTGTTCACGTTCGTCGTGTCCACCGCCCATGCCAGCGCCACGCTTACGACCTACAGCATCAATCTCATCTATAAAGATAATACAGGGTGCAGCCTTTTTAGCTTGCTCAAACATGTCACGTACACGCGATGCGCCCACACCAACAAACATTTCAACAAAGTCAGA
>NZ_DCYU01000001.1:0-43701 GCF_002331165.1 Pseudoalteromonas sp. UBA2102 | reverse complement strand
TATTATGAGCTCTGGCAATAATCGCCGCTCTGCAGGCTGGGTAAGTAGAGCGCCTTGGTTGACAAACCTGCCAAAAATCAAAATTAAACTGTGTGCCCAACATCGCACTAATTTTATGCCACGTGCTTTGGAGCATGGCGCGCATATTTTCTGGCATGGGCTCTTGGCTGTCTGGAGCAAGCCCCCCTACTTTGTATTCTATAGTCAGCTGCGAAGCTAATGCGGCTTTTAGTTTTAACCACGTCGGTTTATATCCCCAGCACCAACTGCACATAGGGTCGTGTACATATATAAGTTTAGTTTGAGTCATAGTGTTCCTGTGTGATTTGATACAACTTTGTTACGCCCTTGCTCTTTAGCTAGGTACAGGTATTCATCTGCTTGTTTCAGTGCACGGCTGTAATGATCCACATTATCAACCTGTGCCACACCAATACTACAGGTAATAAATACCCGTTTATTATCGCTGGTTAAGATAGCTTGTTTTGCGACACATTGTCTAAAATCATCGGCTAATTTTGTAGCCACTGGGGCTGTCTCTTTAGGTAAAATCACCACAAACTCTTCGCCTCCATAACGGGCTTTAACTGCGGAGCTTGGAAATTGTGAATCAAGTAATTTGGTAAATTCTATCAACACTGTATCGCCAAAATCATGACCATAGGTGTCGTTTAGTCGTTTAAAATTATCTAAATCAAGTAATAAAATAGAAAACGGCAGGTAGTTTTCGGGCGTTTTAGCAGCTAATTTTAAAAAGTGAGCGGTAATGAAACGCCTGTTAGCGCCACCCGTTAACTGATCTGTATAGGCATCTTGCGTTTGCGCAAGGGTTATATCAGCAATTGCCAGGTGACTTTTATGCCTGAAATATTCACCTATAAACGAAAAAATAAACACCAGTGTAAAAGAGGCTAAAAACCGAGACTTTTCAATACCGCCATAGTTAACTTGCCCAAAATCAGGCCCGTATAAAATAACACTGCAGCACAGTAATAAGCCTAAGCCAAGCCTGCAGCCATGCTTTACACCTAAAGAGGCAAAACACACTACAGGGTAAAACATTAGCCAATAAAGCGCGGTATTTTCTTTTCCGCCGGTATACGTAAGGGCCACACACATAATAAACACTATACACATACTTATAAGTGCAACCATTTCCAGCTTGGCTGTTTTTATAAAATAAAAAGTGCCGCTAATAAGCGTAATATTAACCGCTATTAACGACGTGGTAAGAATAGGCGAATACACCGTGTAGTTAAACACCACCAACATAGAGATAACAATAATAGCAATGGCTATCATGGTGAATAGTGAAAATGCTTGGCGCTGTTTATCCGAGCTATACACCTTATCTATGTTAATAAGGCTTAACCAACTTTGTCCTGTAACCGATTTTTTTGGCATATTTTAAACTCTAAACTTTTGAACCATTTGCTCTAAATCACTAAATTGTTGTTTAAGTTTAGTACATTCATTGAGGGTGTTTTTTAAATTTTCTTGGCTTTGTACCGATAACTCACTCATGCTTGTAATGTCTGCGTCGAGCACTTTAACAAGGTCGTTTTGCTCAACAGTGGCATTGGCAACACTATGATTAGCACTGCTAATTTGTTTTATTGACTCTATTATTTGGCCCATTAACACGCTCACACCTTCAGCGTGCTCTACGCTTTTTTCACTGTCTTGAATGCTTGTTTTCATCAGCTCTACCGCTTGGTTTGAGCCTCTTTGTAGTTGCCCTACGGTATCTTCAATCTCTTGGGTTGATTGCTGAGTACGATGTGCTAATTGGCGTACCTCATCAGCCACAACAGCAAAACCGCGCCCAGCCTCGCCTGCTCTTGCAGCTTCAATTGCCGCATTTAATGCAAGTAAGTTGGTTTGCTCGCTCACACCTTTTATCACCTCAAGCACTTGCCCAATACTAATTGTATGCGCGTTAAGGCTATTAATAGTGTGTTGCGCTTGTTCCATATTGGCTGATAACTGATGAATACTATTAACGCTGTGCAATAAGGTTTGCTGGTTTTGTGTTGAATGCTCATCTGCATTTTTAGCTATTACAGAAGCGTCACTGGCGTTATTAGCAATAGCCATAGCCGATTGCGAAAAATTACTAACCGCCATGGCCACACTATCAGTACGTTTTGTTTGGTCATGGTGCATGGCTAGTGAAGAATGTGTTTGCGACACCACGCTGGCTATTACGCTATCGAGTTGTTCAGTCGTTAATTTAACGTGTTCAATAGAGTGCTGAATTTTTTCAATAAAAATGTTAAACGAGTGACTAATTTGGCCAAATTCATCATTGTTTTCAACCTTTAAACGTTTGGTTAAATCGCCTTCGCCTTTTGCAATATCTTCTAGTGCATCATTTAGGCGCGCCATAGGTTGCATTAAGTAACGCAGTAAAAATTGCATAAACACAATAATGGCCACAATTCCCACTAACATATAAATAAGCGCGTTAATACCAAAACGAGACACCTCTGCATAGGCTTGGTTTTTATCAATAACGACACCTAAATACCAGTCAACATTGTCTATGCCACGTATTTTAGTAAACGATATCAACTGCGGCTCACCCGCTATATCATATTGTGTAAATTCGCTATTAAGCGCGGTAGGTTGGCCAAATAATTCGGCGGTGTTTTTTAAATTAAGTTCGCTATTAGGATGGCTCAGCACTTGGCCATTTTTATCTACTAAAAAAGCATACCCTAACCCTAAAAAATCAATATCGTTAATTATTTCAGTTACTGTGTGCATGTCTATATCTGCACCCGCTACACCACTAAAGCGGCCATTGCTTTGAATGGGCACAACGGCAGATATAGTCAGCTCGTTGGTGGTTACATCAATATACGGGGTGGTAAATGCGGTATAGCTTTTATTTTCAACTAACTTATACCAAGGGCGCGAGGTGGCATCAAAATCAGAAGGTAATAAAATGCTTTGATCGTTAAGTATAAATAAACCACTTGGTTTACCTATATACGTATTTTTAAAGCCACCAGCGTATTTAGCAGTATTAAGCTGGGCAAGGGTTAACTGTTTTGGATCACTGTTTTTATGAGTTTGCGCAATCGATTTTACTATGGTGAGTTTAGCGTTAAGCCAGCTTGCAATGTTTTGTGAGGTAGATTCTGAATTTTGCTTAAGGACTAAATCGAGCTGCTGTTGCGTTTGGTTACGCATGGCGATGTAATTATTTATAGCAAATAAACCCAGTACAATAACCAGTACCATAGATGCTGCAATAGTCACTTTTGAGGTGAATTTAAGTGAGTTAAGCATGACTGCCCTTTTTTATTTTTTTGTTATTAATTATATTTTTAGCAAAAATTTAAAGGTATGTCGTCGTTAATGAGGTATATAAGCAGGTTATGTACTTAAAATAAGAATAAAGAACCACCTCTATTCACTATACAGTTGTAAAACCACTGCTTTTTAAAAAACAAACCCGCACTTGGAACGTTCCTATAAAATGCTAATAAAAAAGCGACTGAATACGTATTCAGTCGCTCTTTCATCGGGGGGGTATTTACCACTTTTTAGCTAAACGAACCACGTTTAAGCCATACCAAGCAATAAATACATAACACACTAGCGGAACAAAAAAGCTTTGCTGAATATTAACAACATCAGCAATGTAACCTTGTAATAACGGCACCAAGGCACCCCCTACTATTGCCAAACACAACCAGCCAGAGCCTTTACTGGTTAATGAGCCTAAGCGCTCTATCGCTACAGAAAATATAGTCGGGAACATAATTGAGTTAAATAAACCAATGGCCAGTACCGCGTACAGGGCTACATTGCCCTGCGTAAATATAGTCACAAGTAACAAGGCAATTACCATGCAGGCATTAAATGCCAATGCTTTAGATGGCGCTATTTTTTGTAGAGCAGCAGAGCCAATAAAGCGGCCAACCATTGCTCCGCCCCAATAGTAGCTGATCAGTGCAGCAGCAGCGTGCTCTTCAAGCCCAGCTATATGTGCTTCACCAAAAAAGTTAACTAAAAAACTACCTATAGCTACTTCACCACCGACATAACAAAATATAGCAAATACGCCCATTGTTAAATGAGGTGCCTGTGTTAGTGAGCGAGTTTCATTAACCGGGTTATTTTCTTCTTTATGGCCCTCTATTTCAGGAAGCTTAATAAAGGCAAATACGATAGCAATAATAAGTAAGGCCGCTGCTAACATTAAATAAGGTACTTTTACAGATTCAGCAGTAGCAGCACTTGCTGCTAATGTACCTGCGGTACCAAAAAACAGGATACCCCCAACATACGGGCCTACTGTTGTCCCTAAGGCATTAAGTGCTTGCGCTAAATTTAGCCTAGATGAGGCGGTTTTTTCTGGCCCTAAAGCAGCTACATACGGGTTCGCAGAAACCTGCAAAACAGTTACACCAGCAGCCAGTACAAATAAAGCACCTAAAAACAACCAGTATTCATGCACCACCACCGCAGGGTAGAACAACATACAGCCAATTGAGGCAACCACTAGGCCGGTTAGTATGCCTTTTTTATAACCTAATTGTTTAACCAAAATTCCAGCGGGAATAGAGACAATAAAATAGGCGCCAAAAAAGCAAAACTGTACGAGCATTGCTTCAAAGTAAGTTAGGTCAAAAACGCCTTTCAGACGAGGGATTAGTACGTCGTTTAAAACGGTAATAAAACCCCATAAAAAAAACAGTGTGGTCATTGCAGTCAGCGGTAACAGGTAATTTTTATTTTGTTGCTCTTTGACCGCAAATGATTGATTGGTATTTATTTCACTCACGTCATTTTCACTCCATTAACAAGTTGAAAATGATTTTACACGTTTGCGACACATTATAAGTACAAAATAATTGGAACGTTACAATTAATCACATTCATTTAATAAGGCCTGTTTCATCCTTTGGGTTTCGCCGCTATTTTTAAATTTGTATAAAGCAGTATTAATATCTTCTAATACAGTGAGCCAGTTTGGTGTTTTTTTACTTATCGCAAAATATAAAGGGTTATATTGAATTGCCTTGCTTTCTGGTTCAATAGCACTAAGTAGGGTCTGTTTTTCGCTATCGGGTAAAGCGGCATATTTTACCGAGTAAAGTAACACAGCGGGGTCGCCTATAATTAAATCTACACGCTTTGCCGCAAGTAACTTTACCAGCTGTAAATCATCAACGGCATTAATGATGATAAATTCGTTGTTATCCATCATGGCATCAAACTCAGGGGTATTTTGATACCCTCTTACAACACCAATACGCGAGCCTTTAAGCGACTTTAAATTGCCATTAAACCTGTCGGGCTCGCCTTTGCGTTTTAAAAAACCTATGTTACCGCCTTCAAACGAATTAGAAAGCCCTAAAAGCTTACGGCGTGTTTTACCTTCTATGTAATCAGATGGCGCGGTGTCTTCAATATAATACTCTGGCATTAACACATCGGCTTTACCTAGCTCTACAGAACGAACAGCTCTCGCCCAAGGAACAAACTCTATATAAGCACTATAACCAGCGCTATGTAGAATCGCCGTACTAAATTGATATACCCAGCCTTTGTTACACAGCTTATTACCTATGTAAGGCGGCCAGTCTAATGTAACCACATGAATTGTTTGATTGCTGTTTGGCGTGCTAAATAGGTAACCCGATTTATAGCGCTCACCTATTACAGTGTGACGAGTATCATCTTGCATGTAGGTCACAGGAACCTCAGCAAAACAATAAGATGAAAAGAGTATGAGGATTAAAAATAAACGCATAATTAAATTTCATTTACAATATGTTCCTAAAGTGTAGAACTTAGTACATAAAGTAAAAGAAATTTTAATTAAAATTACAGCAGTGGGTGCTTAAGCTTTTACCCACTTCATTTTATTATTGGTATCGCGAGAATTAATAATAGTTGAGTCACAGCTCTCTACCCCACCAAGTTTGGCTAAACGGTCGTAAAGTACCACATTGCAGGTGGCAGCAAGGTTCATACAACCAATTGTAGGCACGTAAACCACTTCATCGCACCATTTTAAAATCTCTTTTGGTACTGAGCCGTCTTCTGGCCCAAATACATAAAATGCGTTTTCAGGGTGTTTAAAATCAGGTAACGCCGTGGCGCCTTCAATCAGCTCAATAACCACAACCTTTGCGCCTTCAGGTTTTACACTGAGTAAGTTATCAGTGCCGGTAAGTGCAATACGTTCAACAACATTTTTAGTATCGGTATGAAACTTTTTAGCATTTAAGTAGCGACTACCGGTAAAAAATACTTGTTTAGCGTCATAGCAACCCGCGGCACGTAAAACGCCGCCAACATTTGTCGGGCTTTTTGGGTTAATTAAACCTATTACAGCCTTAAACTCGCTCATTAATCGCAATCCTTTGTTGGCCACTCAGCAATGTATAAATCAAAGTCATCGAGCTTTACGTCACAGTCTTTTACGGTTTTATCTTTAACAGAAATACCAAGCGCATGCATTTGGGTTTTGTCACCCTGATTTAATAGCGGATGCCAAGAAGCTAAACCTCGCCCCTCGTAGAGACGGCGATAACTACAGCTTTGCGGCATAAAAAAGATATCTTTAAGGTTGGCTTTGGTCAGTTTAACGCAAGAAGGGACCAGCGTTTGGCGGTTTTCGTACTCGCTACAACCACAGGTATTGTTATCAAGGTATTGGCAAACAATGTTGGTGAAAATAAGCTCTTCACCTTCACGTAGTTGATCGGTGGCGGTAAATTCGTCTTCATCTTCACTATCAATAAAGGTATTTAAACAGCATTTTCCGCAACCATCACAAATCGCTTCCCATTCGTTTTGGTTCATATCGGCTAAGATTTTTTTAAGCCAAAACTGTGTATTTGCTAACTCTTGATCAAACATAATTTACTCGCGCCCCTAAAGAGCGCGCATTCTAACGTATTGCTACAGCGTGCGCAAAGCCCGTGCCTTTATTTGTACGGGCTTTGCGCATTTTGCTATTTACTGGCAGCAACCCAACGTTTAATTTTTTCCTCTAAAATAGGCATCGGCAAGGCGCCATCAATCAATATTTGCGTATGAAACGCTTTAATATCAAACTTATCACCTAACTCTTTTTTAGAGTAGTCACGTAATTGTTGAATTTTAAATTGCCCCAATTTGTACGACAGTGCTTGGCCAGGCCATGCAATATAACGCTCAACTTCTGCTATCACATCGCTTTTAGCCATTGACGAATTTGCCAGCATGTAATCGATACCTTGCTGTCGAGTCCAGCCTTTTGCATGAAAGCCTGTATCAAGCACTAAGCGCATTGCTCTAAGTTGCTCATCGGCCAAACGCCCGTACCACATATAAGGGTCGGCAAATAAGCCCAGCTCTTTTCCTAAGCTTTCTGCGTACAAAGCCCAGCCCTCTGCAAATACCGTGTAGCCACCAAATTTTCTAAAATCTGGTAGGCCATTAATTTCTTGCTGTAAAGCAATTTGAAAGTGATGGCCTGGCGCGGCTTCGTGTATAGAGAGCGTTTCTAATAAAAATTTTGGCTGCGCTTTAAGGTTATAAGTATTGATGTAAAAAATACCTGGTCGAGAGCCATCAGGTGCCGGCGCTGCATAAGATGCACCCGCTGCAGATTGGGCTCGGTAAGGTTCAACCGCTTTTACAACATAAGGGGCTTTAGGCGCAACATCGAACAGTAAAGGTACGCGCGCATCTATTTTTTGTTTTATATCTTCATACGCTGCAATTAATGCCTCTGGCGTATCGTAATAAAATTGGTCCGAATCACGTAAGTGCTGAAAAAATTCATCCAAAGTGCCGTTAAAACCTACCTCGTGTTTTACTTTTTTCATCTGACTTAAAATACGCGAAACTTCACTTAAACCAATCTCATGTATTTCATCTGCAGAAAGGCTCAACGTGGTATTTTTTTTAATTTGATATTCATACCAAGCTTTACCATTAGGCAAGTTGCTATAGCCTACCGTTTCTCGGCTTTGAGGAATGTA
The DNA here is from genome assembly GCF_002331165.1 of Pseudoalteromonas sp. UBA2102. Classification (NCBI taxonomy): domain Bacteria; kingdom Pseudomonadati; phylum Pseudomonadota; class Gammaproteobacteria; order Alteromonadales; family Pseudoalteromonadaceae; genus Pseudoalteromonas; species Pseudoalteromonas sp. UBA2102. The sequence goes on along the minus strand of NZ_DCYU01000001.1, from coordinate 35,707 downwards.
TTGATTGGCTAAAAAGTCGCTCATACTTTTATATGCAGGCACTAATTGCTGCATAATAAGTGCTTTATATTGCGCCGTTATTTGCTGCTTTTGCTGTGTAGTAAATGAGGCTGGTAAGTTTTTAATTGGCCCCCAAAATAACGAATCCTCTGCATTTTTAACTACATGCGCGGCAAATTGTGGCTGAAGCTTTTTAGCTAATGGTTTTGGTAAGGTAATGCCCGCTTTGATCCCCTTCGCCATCGCGCGCTCTACACTGCTGAGCCAGGAAATAAAGCCTTCGCTTCGTTTTATAAAATTATTGTAATCTTCTACGGTATTAAATGGCTGCGCACTTTGCCCCGAGCCAAAACCTGCAAAGGTATTATGCGCTCCCGCCATTTGGTTAATAGGCAGCATATAGCTTGGAAATTGCATTCCCTCTAAATTAAGTGCTAGGTCTCTTTGTAATATTTCATAGCTGAGTAACGCTTGCCCTGTTAACTGCGACTTATCAATAAGTGTTAAACGTTGTTGATACTTTTTGTAAAACGCGGCTTTTTTTGCCCTATTCTTTTGGGTAATAGCGGGGGTAAACTTATCATTAAATTCACTGCGACCACTATAAGTTGCATTAATAGGTTTAAAGCTGAGTAACTCGTTGTAGTACTGTGCTACAAGTACATCTAATTGCTGCTCATAAGAGAGCTCTGAAACAATAGCTGCAGGTGCGCTTGACGTGTTTAGCTGTGCACTATTGCCAGTGTTATTACTGGTTTGTATGTTCATACAGCCACTTAAAGCAAACATAACGCCACTGGCAACTAAGGCTAATTTAATTGATTTCATGGTAATCCTTTTTAGTATCGTCAGTCGATTATGCGCATTTAACCTGCGTTAATAAAGAAATTACGATAAGTGGCGATTAACCTATTATATTTACACTTTTATATTAGGTTGTTACATTTCAATTAATTAAAACGCCACCAGAAGAAAAAACAATGAATAAAAAGCTACTCAGCGCCTCCGTTGCACTTATGTGTTTAGGAAGCTTTAACGCGCAAGCCCTTACTTATATATCTGCTAAAGCCATGGTAGATGTTCAAACAGGCGAGGTTATTCAATCGCCGCTGATCACCATTGATAATGGGGTGATCACAGATGTTACACAAAACAAAAAGCCGAGCATGAGCAAAAACGATCAGCATATTGATTTACCCGAGCTCACTTTAATGCCGGGCCTTATGGATATGCATGTACATTTGACCAGCGACCCTACGGTATCTCGAAGTGAGCGTTTAAGTCAGTCGGTACCGCGCATGGCCATTAAAGCCGCGCACTTTGCTAAAAAAACATTGCTTGCTGGTTTTACTACCCTCAGAAATGTAGGAGCCGAGGGCTATAGCGTGATTGCAGTGCGTGATGGTATTAACGCCGGAGATATTGTAGGCCCGCGTATTTGGGCAGCTGGCCCTTCGCTTGGGATCACAGGCGGACATTGCGATAATAACCGTTTACCACCAGAGCTAAAATACACTTCAACAGGGGTAGCCGATGGCCCATGGGCTGCACGTGTAAAAGTACGAGAAAACATAAAGTATGGCGCTAATGCCATTAAGTTTTGCGCCACGGGGGGCGTTTTTTCTAAAGGTACAAAAGTGGGTGTACAGCAGTATTCATTTGAAGAAATGAAAGCAATTGTAGATGAAGCCCACATGCGTGATTTACCTGTAGCCGCTCACGCACATGGCACAAGTGGTATTAAAACAGCTATAAAAGCCGGCGTAGATAGTATTGAACATGCCAGCTTTTTAGATGATGAAGCCATCGCACTTGCTAAAAAACATGGCACGTGGTTATCAATGGACATTTATAATACAGAATACACACTGAGCTATGGTGAGCAAAATGGGGTAGATGAAGAAAACCTCAATAAAGAACGTCAAGTGTCTAAAAAGCAGCGCGACAGCTTTAACCGCGCAGTAAAAGCCGGTGTAAATATGGTATTTGGTACCGATGCTGCTATTTACCCTCATGGCGATAACGCCAAACAATTTAACCGTATGGTTAAATTTGGCATGAGCGAACTACAAGCAATACAGGCTGCCACCATTAACAGTGCAAAGCTATTAAAAATGGATAGTAAACTGGGTCAGCTAAAAACAGGGTTTGCAGCCGACATTATTGCTGTAAAAGGTAATCCACTTAAAAATATCTCTGTGCTTGAGCGCATTCCTTTTGTTATGAAAGCAGGCGTTGTTTATAAAAAATAGTCATTAATTAATGTATTATTTTACAAAAGCATGAAAGCTTACACTTTCATGCTTTTTTATTTACCGCATTAATTTAACCTTAAATTTGCTTTTTAGAACAACAACTCACCTACTACGCAATTATTTTCACTTTTTTAGAATTTTTTATTCACTTAACGAATAATAACTATTACTATTCGCACACTTTATGGAATGCGAATAATTATCAATATGAAAAAGTTCAAATACTCTCTTGTTACACTTGCGTGTTTAAACGCATCATTAGCGGTTGCTGCAACAACGGCTGAAAAAGACATTGAGCGCATCAGCGTTTACGAAAAGCAAAACCAAGTAGTAATGAGCTCAGGCCTTGCAACTAAATCAGACATGTCGTTAATGGAAACACCGGCACCGGTTGTTATTATTGACCGTGAACTTATAGAGTCACAAGGTGTAGACAGCCTACAAGAGCTTGTACGTAATGCAAGTGGTTTAACTCAAGCTGGTAATAACTACGGTATAGGCGACAATTTAGTCATTCGTGGTCTTGATGCTAATTACACTTACGATGGTATGTATGGCGGTGCAGGCTTAGGTAATACATTTAACCCAACTCGTTCACTCACTAATGTTGAGTCGGTTGAAGTACTTAAAGGCCCTGCTACCGGTTTATATGGTATAGGCAGTGCTGGTGGTGTTATAAATCTGATAGAAAAAAAACCTGAGTTTGAAGAAAAACATAAAATATCTGCCGAGCTTGGCCAGTGGGATAGTTATTCACTTGCCTTTGATAGCACCAATGCGATTACCGATGACCTAGCGTATCGCGTAATGGCTAAAACAGCCTCAAGCGATGGCTTTCGTGATTTAAAAGAAGACCGCGACGAAATTTATACCTCGCTTAAATACATACTAAGTGACAAGCAAGATATCATGCTCTCTGCTGCCTATATTAAAGACTCAATTGCAGTAGATTCTATTGGCCACCCTATTCGAATTTATAATGCAGAAACCGCCAATGGTTTAACTGCAGGTGAAGTAACTGGCGCAGATTTAGTAAATGACCCATCTGGTAATGGTGTTCAATTAACTGCGGCTCAACAAACACAATTGGCAGATTCGCTTTCATCAACCGATGGCCTTACCCCGTATGATTTTGGTACTAACGGTATTATCTCTCCTATGGCGGATGATAATGAAGGTGAAGAGCTTCGCTTTAAGCTAACCCATAATTACTTTATTACAGATGATTTATTTTTAAATCAGCAGTTACAGTACCGTAACTACACATCAAGCTTTGCTCGTCAAACTGGTGCGTTTAATTATGTGTATTCAACACGCGATGGCATTATAAATAACGACCCGCGTGCCCCGTTAGTTGAAGAAGGTGTGCTTTACCCGTTTGCAGCGCGACGCCAAGAATACCGCCAAGTAGAAGCTGATGAAAAGTCATGGCAGTATTTCTTAGATTTACGCTATGACTTTATGTTAGGCGACGTGGATAACGAATTACTTGTTAATGCAAACTACGAAGACAGAGACATTCGCTTTAAACAGTATTCTATTTACGATGCAGACAAAGTTATTTACGACAGCGAAGGAAATGTACTGTATCAAGGCACGCTGCCATATATTTATGATATGCGCTCGCCAAATTGGCCAACAGGTAGTTTTGATGACTACGACCCGCTAAAAACCAGTGACTACAATAAAAAAGTACAAGCGTGGGGCTTAGGTATTCAGCACGTAGGCTATATTACTGAGCAGCTTACAACTCGAGTTGGTGTTGCTTATAATCGCATTAAGCAAACATATGAGCACTATGGTGTAGATGAGCGTTATAGCTCAAGCCGCGCTGAGCCAACGCCTGAAGCAAACACATCAGACAGTGGCTTAACTTATAACTTAGGCGCAACCTATCAACCCACTGAAAACTTTTCCGTGTTTATTAACCACGCTAAAGGCCGTACTGCCTACAGTGTATTAGGCTCAGTAGCAGGTACAGAGGCCGACCGTGAAGACTCTGAGTCTATCAGTAACGATTTAGGCTTTAGATTTAAAGCATTTGATGATCAGCTTTTAGCATCACTGGTGGTATTTGAAAGCGCGCGTACAAACCTTGAATACACAAACCCACTGTATGAAGCAGGTGTGTCTGAGCCTGATGTAGTAGAGAGCTACTACGATGGTGAAGAGCAAACCAAAGGCGTTGAACTCGATTTAAATGCGCACTTAAACGAGCAATGGAAAGTAAATGTAAACGGCGTATACCAAGATGCCCGCGATAAATCTAATCCAAATAGCAGCAGTTACGATACACGCCAAAAAGGCGTACCGTATGTAACGGCAAGTACGTGGGTTACCTACTACGCAGATATGTTTAACCTACCTGAGGCTGTTAACATAAGTGGCGGTATTACCTTTGTTGATAACAGAAGCACTAACTCTAGCTCGTTTAGTATTCCTGATGGCTATGTACCAAGCTATACGGTGTACGACGCAGCAGTTTCGTACACCACTGATAAGTGGCACATGCAGCTTAATTTAAACAATTTGTTTAATAAAAAGTACTACTCTAAAGCCATGTTTTTAGGTGGTATGCCAGGCGAAGAGCGCAACGCTAAGCTCAGCTTTAGCTACACACTTTAACCCTGCCTAAGCAATTAATTTACTCCTACTAAAAGTAGGAGTAAATTAAACCTAATCTTGATTTAATACTCTACAAAAGATACCAGGCTAAACGTTGCTATAATTTATAAGCGTGCTAGCATTACTTTCTGAATTTACTGAAACTTAAAAAGCTATGAGTCTATCTGAAAAAAACTTAGCCTTTGTTATGCACTGTGGTGAAATGGGCAGCCGTTGGGGTTTCAATCGTACGATTGGCCAAATGTGCGGTTTGCTGATCATCACCAAAGAGCCCATGACCGCAAATGAGATTGCCGACGCGCTAAGTATCTCGCGTGGCAATGTAAGCATGGGAATTAAAGAGCTCCAGTCATGGCAATTAATTAAAGTGCATCATATCCCTGGTGATCGTAAAGAATATTACGCCCCAGCGGGTGAAATTTGGGATATGGCTAATCGCGTATTTGAAGAGCGTAAAAAGCGTGAAATAGATCCTACCCTAAGTTTGCTGCGTGATAACCTTTTAGACGAAGCAAACAACGAAGAAGAGCGCTATGCACAAAAGCAAATGGGCGAAATCCACAACTTACTCGAAACGGTTACTAAGTGGTCTTCAGAATTACAACGCTTAAGCCCAGAGCAACTTAATAAGTTAATGAAGCTTGGTTCAGGAATTGGCAAGGTTATCGATTTAAAAGATAAAATATTTAAAAAAGAACATGATTAAACAAATAAAAAAGCCGCATAGCGGCTTTTTTTTATTATACAACAGCGTATAAATTATATTTTTGGATACCCAATTCTATCTGATAGATAGCCCACGCTGGTGGCAAAGTAATATGAGCGGTTCCAGTGCATAAACACTTTGTAATTATCGTACGCTAAGTACATACGCCCATTAATGTCATCTGGCATTACCAGTGCAGCGCGTACATCAACATTAGGTAAGTCAGAGCCGTCAGCTTTACGCACACCCAGAGCCTGCCAGTCTGCAAGCGAGCGCTCTGAGTCGTTCCAATATTCTAACCACTGCTTACGTGTTTTAGTGCCACGTTTTAGCACGTATTTACTGTCAAAATTTTCAGGTAATTTTACCTGGCGACCCCAAGTTAGTGAGTCATTCCAACCTTCTTGTTTTAAATAATTGGCAATCGATGCAAATGCATCCTCTTTTGTGGTCCAAATATCTTTACGGCCGTCGTTATTGTAATCAACAGCGTAGGCGTTAAATGAGGTAGGCATAAACTGAGTTTGCCCCATTGCACCAGCCCAAGAGCCTTTAAATTTATCAAGCGAAATATGGCCTGACTTTAAAATATCTAATGCTGCCCAAAGCTGGCGCTTATAAAGTGCTTCACGACGACCATCAAAGGCAAGCGTCACTAGCGATGAAATAACATTATGGCCACCTTGTATTGTGCCAAAGTTACTTTCAAGGCCCCATAATGCCACTATAAAGCGTGCTTGTACGCCAAACTCTTTTGCAACTTGTTCAAGTACATCTTTATTTTCTGCGTAGAGTTTACGTGCACGATCAATTTTCCATTGCGGTACACGTTTTGGTAAGTAGGTTTCGAGAGTTTCTTTAACCTCTGGCTGGTTTTTATCAGCCGATACAACTTTTTCTTTGTATGAGGCAGTCGCAAATGCATCATCTATTAACTTGCTATCGTACCCTTTAGCAATGGCCTCTTGTTTTAAGTCACTTAAATAAGTTTGAAATTCGGCCTGCGTTTTAGCAACTACAGAGCCACTTAAACACACTGAGCATAAAATTACGGCTAACTTTTTAATCACTATCAACTCCGTTTTCTTTTCGTAATTGGCTAAGTAAATTTTCTTCCGGCGGTGGAATTTGCAAATAGTAACCCTTGTCTGGGTCAGCTAAGGCAGCTTTTACTGTTTCAAGGTCGGAACCACCTAAATGATCACGCTTTGCTAAATTGATAATCATTACATAAATAGGTTGACCAAACATAGCCAGTAAAGGTTCAGGCACTTTACTAAAATCATCTCTTTTTTCAACAAATAAGAAGGTATCCGCTTTTTTCTTACTTTTATATACCGCAGTGAGCATAATGGCCCTATTTAATCTTGCTTAACATTGCCGCACACTATAACATGAGAGTAATAATAAGTTAGAAAAATTAGATTAGAAATTTCATTAAAGGCCTTATTCAGCCTACGTTTATCTAAAATTAATTTCTAATCAGACAAATCAATTGAGCGTGTATGTCGGAACAAATTTTTGAGCTAAAAGGGAACCTTTTCACGTTGTCAGTATTGCATCTTTATAGCACTGATATCGCCCTTCTAGCAGAACAGTTGTATGTAAAAATAGCCCAAGCTCCTCGTTTTTTTGAAGGAGCGCCTATTGTTGTTAATTTAGAAGAAATTAAAAACAGCTCACTTGATTTTGTACATTTAAAATCTCTCATTGAGCGTATGAGCTTTAATGCTGTAGGTGTTTGTAATGGCTCAGATGAGCAACACACGCAAGCTAAAGCCGCTGGCCTTTCTGTACTAAATTACTCGCAAGATGCTAAAAGTGCACCCGTTAAACAAGAGGCGCCTAATACCTCTATTGTTGAAAAAAACGTGTACCTACCTGCGCAAGTAATTAATGGCACGGTACGCTCAGGGCAGCAAGTTTATGCAAAAGACAGAGACTTAATTGTACTTGGTGCAGTTAGCCATGGTGCAGAAGTAATAGCCGATGGTAATGTGCATATTTATGGCACCTTACGCGGGCGTGCTATTGCAGGTGCAAAAGGGATTAAAGACGCCTGCATTTATTGCCAAAAGCTCGAAGCCGAATTGGTTTCAATTGATGGCAATTACTGGATCAGCGACTCATTACAAGGTGAGCACTGGGGCAATGCAGTACAAATACAACAAAAAAACGAATCATTAGAAATTTCAGCTTTGGTTAAAGGATAAATCTCATGGCAAAAGTAATTGTCGTTACCTCTGGTAAAGGCGGTGTTGGTAAAACAACATCAAGTGCTGCAATAGGCACCGGTTTAGCTTTAAAAGGCTATAAAACAGTTATTATCGATTTTGATATTGGCTTACGTAATCTAGATTTAATTATGGGGTGTGAGCGCCGCGTAGTATACGATTTTGTAAACGTAATAAACGGCGAAGCCAACCTAAATCAAGCGCTTATTAAAGATAAACGCGTTGAAAAATTATTTTTACTACCCGCATCACAAACACGTGATAAAGACGCCCTTACCCGCGAAGGCGTAGAGCGCGTTTTAAACGAACTAAAAGAAGACTTTGACTACATTGTGTGTGATTCACCTGCAGGTATTGAAGCCGGCGCAATGATGGCGATGTACTTTGCTGATGAAGCAATTGTAACAACAAACCCTGAAGTATCTTCGGTTCGAGATTCAGACAGAATTTTAGGTATTTTACACAGCAAATCGAAACGTGCTGAAGAAGGCCTAGAAAATATTAAAGAACACCTATTATTAACACGCTACAACCCTGAGCGAGTTGAAAAAGGTGAAATGTTATCGGTAGAAGATGTTAAAGATATTCTATCGATTCCTTTACTTGGTGTTATCCCTGAGTCGCAAGCGGTATTAAGTGCGTCTAATTCAGGCCAACCAGTAATACTTGATGGTGATTCAGATGCAGGGCAAGCATACGCTGATGCAATCAATCGCTTACTCGGTGAAACAGTCGATTTTCGCTTCTTAGATGTTGAGAAAAAAGGCTTATTTAAACGGATTTTTGGAGGTTAATGTGTCTTTACTTGACTACTTCCGCTCAGAAAAGAAAAATAGCGCGTCATTAGCAAAAGAGCGATTGCAGATCATTGTCGCGCACGAGCGTTCGCAACGCGGAACACCGGATTACTTACCACAATTAAAACAAGATATTTTAGATGTGATCCGTAAGTACGTAAATGTAAACACTGATGCAGTGCAGGTACAGTTTGATCAAAACGAAGATGATTTAGCGGTACTTGAGCTCAACGTGACATTACCTGACGAAGAAAAAAAGTAGCACAACTAAAAGCGGCATTTTAAATGCCGCTTTTTGCTTTACACACTTACTACACGTATGTGGTGCAATATTTTGTGTTTTAAATTTAAAAGTTTACACGTAAACCAAGTAAAAACTCATGGCTTGCTGCACTGTCAATTTTAAAGCCATCGGTAAATGCATCTTGCCCCGTTTGCACGTCACCAAATTCAATGTATTGATACTCAGTGTATAACGACATAGTTTTAGTTATTTGATAGTTAACCCCTGCACCAATATTCCATGTAAATTCGGTTGAATCGTCATCAGCATACGCATCGTAATAGCCATCAACATTTCCATCGAATGCATCAAAGGCGCTAATGCCTGCACCACCTAATTTTGCAGAATAGCTGTTATCGGCAACCCCTAACCCCACTTTAATATAAGGCGTAAACGCGGTACTGTTATCAAAATCGTAAAAGCCTTCAATTGTATAAGTGGTAGTTTTTAAATCCCCCTTTAATACATACTGCTCACCTTCGCGTGCACCCACGCCAACTTTTGTATCGCTATAGTCAGTATCATGATAGCTAATACGCGCCTCTACTCTAAATTGAGGATTGAACTGATAACCTAAACCAATACTGCCTACACTGCCCTCACCGGCATCAAATTCAGATGGAAAATCGGCATCTACGGCAATATTGTTACCAATGGCTTGAGAGTCATTTGCTTGCGAACTATAGCCTACATGTGCAGTTCCATAAAACCCCTCTGCACTAGCTAAAGTAGGCGCGGTACACGCTAAAGCAATTGCTGCAACTATAGTTTTTTGTAATGTGTTCATTGTCATTCCTGATCTTTTTAACAACCAAATTATTGGGCTGTAAGGCTAATGTTGAATCCGCAGCTAATATAACTTTTAGATACACAAGCGAATAGATACAATAACGGCACAATACAATTCCGACTTTCAGAACAATGATTAACTATTTACGACACATGGCTATTTTTGCCAAAGTGGTTGCTGGCGGTTCATTTCGTATTGCAGCTAAGGAGCTTGGCATAGCACCTTCACGTGTTAGCCATAGTGTTTCTGACTTAGAACAGTTTTTAGGCGTCACTTTATTACATAGAACAACCCGTAAATTGTCGCTTACCCCTGAAGGTGAAAAATTTTACGCCCACGTAGAAAACATAACAAAACACGCAGAGGCAGGTTTGAACGAAATTAACTCTGTGGGTGATGAGCCTATAGGGTCTTTAAAAATATCGCTGCCCGCCTTTTTAGCAAGCTCCGAAATTTCAGCCGCGATAGCAGAATTTGTGCAAACCTACCCAAAAGTGAACTTGTCTCTTAATTACACAGACCAAGTAATAAATATAATGGATGAAGGACTCGATTTAAGTATTCGAGTTGGCTGGCTAGAAGACAGCTCACTCATGGCGCGTAAAATTGGAGAGAGTAAACGCTTTTTAGTTGCCTCAAGTAAGTACGCGAGTAAGCATCAACCCCCTACGCACCCAAACGATTTAAAACAGTGGGATTGGGTTCATTTTAGTATGCGCGGCAGCACTGTAGATTTTACATCCCCAAATGGCGAAGTGGTGTGTATTTGTGAAAAGTCGCGCGTAAATGTAAATAGTGCGCTTGCAATAAGTCACTTTGTATCTGAAAACTTGGGCCTTGGCATATTGCCCGAAAACCTAGTAAAAAAACAATTAGCACGAGATGAGTTCATTCACATTTTACCTAACTGGCAACTCAAGCCGCTTGGTTACTATGCGGTATGCCCAAATAATGCACGCAGAGAAAACCTAACACTATTATTAGTGCGCTTTTTAGCTAAGCGCGGTTTAATAACCGCAGAGGATTAAGCAAGTACCCCTTAAGTGAATATGTTATTATGGGCCCATTACTTTGCTTTATGCCTGCTATTACTTTGCTATGTTAAATCACGCTTCTTGTTTTACTTTATTTGATTGCTCTGTAGATTCTATAGCGCTTCCAGATAAATTTACGTTTCCGTTTTACTACCAGCCTCATCCGTTATCTGTTTTAGCCGCAACACAATTGCAGCAGCAACTTGAAACGCATTTACCGTATAACGAAAATGACAGCAGTAATACAGCAACGAATGATGGCAAAATGTTTGGTGTACTGGTTGTACAAAACCAGCAACAACAACTTGGCTTTTTAGCGGCGTATTCAGGCCAGCTTGAAAATTTAAATACCGATATAAAATGCGTGCCTAATGCATCTACAATGGCACTGGAAGATGTGAGTTATTTAAAAGAAAGTAAAATAATTAACGACATAAATGCGCAAATACACGCCCTAGAAAATGCAAGTACATTGAATAAATTAACAGCGTCATTAAATGCCGATAAAGCCGCGTTTGATCGGCAGTTACACGCTCAACAAAGCGTAATGCAAGCCAATAGAAAAACACGTAAAAAGGCGCGCAGTGCACTTGCAATTGAGCAAAGCCAAGCGATAACGCCTGAGCAACAAGCAAACTTGAATGAATTGGCCAAACAAAGCATAGAAGATAAAAAATACTATCAAAGCATAAAAGATCACTGGCACGACAAAATAACTCAGCAACAGCAGGCGCTTAATGCCCTACACGACGAAATAAAACAGTTAAAAAAACGCCGTAAAGTTTTATCTAAAAACCTACAAAAGCAAGTGTTTGCGCAGTACCAGTTTTTAAATGCAGAGCATGAAGTTAAAGATCTCAATGCCATATTTGCAGCATTGCCAGAGCATACTCCGCCATCAGGTGCTGGAGATTGCGCTGCGCCCAAGCTATTACAATACGCTTATCTTAATAATTTAAAGCCAGTGGCTATGGCTGAGTTTTGGTGGGGGCCCGCACCTAAATCGGCAATACGCCAACATAAAAACTATTACCCCTCTTGCTACAGTAAGTGCCAACCTATTTTATCGCACATGTTAAAAGGCCTCAACATAGAAGATAACCCGCTACTCGTTAACCCTGCTGAAGGTAAAACGCTGCCGATAGTCTATCAAGACGATGATATTGTTATTGTAAACAAGCCCAGTGAGTTTTTATCTGTACCAGGTGTCAATATTGAAGATTCTGTGTATTTACGTATTCAAACGCAATTTCCACACGCTACAGGCCCGTTAATTGTGCACAGACTAGATATGTCTACATCAGGTTTATTAGTGGTGGCGCTCAATAAACGAGCCCACAAAGCACTACAAAAGCAATTTATTGCCCGCACTATTGATAAACGTTACATTGCGCTGGTTGATGGTATTGTGCCTAAGGACAGTGGCAAGATAGAGCTGCCATTGCGACTTGATTTTGACGATAAGCCACGCCAGCTTGTTTGTTATAAAAACGGCAAACCCGCACTTACTACATGGCAGGTGCTTGAACGTAAAGACAATATTACACGCCTACAGCTCTACCCTAAAACGGGCCGCACTCACCAATTAAGGGTACACTGCGCTCATCACTTAGGGCTGAATATGCCTATTATTGGTGACACACATTACGGTAAAAAAGCCAACAGGTTACACTTACATGCCGAGTATTTGGCGCTAGATCACCCCATTACACATAAGCGTTTAACGTTCTGCGTAGCGCCCGATTTTTAATACCAATTCGCATAATTAAGTGATCTATTTTGAGGATGAAAAAACGTGTTGATAGCAAGGCAAAAAATTCGCTATTTAGTTGTTCTAAATGAGAATTTTTTAACGCAGATAGCGACACGTTTAGCCCCTAAAAATGATTAAATATTATTGCGAATTGGTATAACATAGCCTGTTAGCTTAAAAAGTGGGTTTAATTATCCCACTCTTTAAGTGCGTCTTTAACAAAACTGTAGCGCCAAGAATTAAGTAAATCAGGTTTAATATGATTTACCTTTTGCTCATTGGTGAGTTTCCAATTCCAGCTAATAAGCTGATTAATTTGCTTCTTAGAGGCCATTACATCCTCTGGTATACCCTGCTCTTTTGCTACTTTCGTAATTTTTTGTTTAATATCTTTAGCTACTTTTTTATAAGCCGGAAAATCAATTAAACGTTTAAGCACAGGCGGATGCTCATCAACCGGGAGTGCTTTGGCCTTTTCAATACACTTTAGTATTTCGACTCCAGAGCGGTTTACTTCCATCGACTCAACACCCGGAATTTGTCTTAGCGTATTTAAGCTCGAAGGCCCACGTTTAGCAATTTCCGTCATGTTGTGCTCTTTAAGCACAAAGTTAAGCGCTAAATTTTTACGAATAGCTTTATTACGACGCCATACAGCTAATTCTTTTAATACCGCGAGCTCGTGCGGTTTTAGTTGCCATGCGTTTTTTATATCTTTGTAAAGCAGCTCATCTGGGGTTTGAAAGGCGCGTTTATTTGCAATTAACTCGCTCTCATTTATGACAATATCAAATAACTCAGCTTTATTTATACGCTCAATTATTAGTTCAAAACAAGGCAGTAAATGAAACGTATCAGCGGCTGCATAATCGAGCTGCTTTTTAGTTAATGGGCGCTGTAGCCAATTAGTTCGCGATTCACTTTTGTCTATTTCTATGCCTAATAGCTCTTTTACCATTAGCGCAAAGCCCATACAGTTGCCTTCGCCTAAAAGCTGAAGAGCAAATTGTGTATCAAACAATGGAGCAGGTACAAAGCCTGCATACTTTTGAAATACTTCAATATCTTCTGAAGGTGAATGCAACACTTTCAGTACTGATGGATCTTGTAATATTTGCCAAAATTCAAATAACGAGAGTTCGGCAAGTGGATCTATAAGGGCGAGATGCTCGCCATCATATACTTGAATAAGTGCAACTTCAGGGTACAAAGTACGGCGGCGCATAAACTCTGTGTCTATGGCTAAAATAGGCTTGTTTTTTATTTGCTCAACAAAGGTATTGAGTTGATTTTGTGTTTCGATCAATTGGTATTGCACTTAATCTCCTACAATAAAAAAGCCGGCTAATGCCGGCTTTATTATAGTTTACTAATCTTTTAGGGCTCTTCTGAGAATTTTACCTACATTTGTTTTAGGTAACTCATCCTTAAACTCAACGAGTTTAGGCACCTTATAATTAGTTAAATTATCACGACAGTGATTTATTATATCTTTTTCAGTTAAAGAAGGGTCTTTTTTAACAACAAAAACTTTAACTTGTTCGCCACTTACATCGTGCGGAATACCAATAGCCGCTACTTCTAGTACGCCGTCGTGCATGGCAACCACTTCTTCTATCTCATTTGGGAACACATTAAAGCCCGATACAATGATCATGTCTTTTTTGCGGTCAACAATATAGAAGAAGCCTTCATCGTCGTATGTGGCAATATCGCCGGTAGCAAACCAGCCATCTTGCAAACATTCTGCAGTTGCATCTGGGCGGTTATAGTAACCTAGCATAACTTGTGGGCCTTTAACCCATAGCTCACCGGGTTCACCTTTTGCCGCTTCTTCTCCGTTTTCAAGCATTAGCTTAATTTCGGTATTAGGAGCAGGTAAACCAATAGAACCATTATAAGCTTCTAAATCGTACGGGCTTACAGTTACAAGCGGTGCACACTCAGTTAAACCGTAACCTTCCATCAATTTAGAGTTAGTCACTTTTTGCCACTTTTCGGCTACAGGACGTTGTACCGCCATGCCGCCACCTAATGACATTTTTAAATGACTAAAATCAAGCTCTGCAAACCCTGGCGTATTAAGTAACCCGTTAAACAGGGTATTTACACCGGTAATAGCAGTAAATTTATGCTGATTAAGCTCTTTAACAAATGCTGGCATATCACGTGGGTTTGTAATTAATACATTCAAACCACCGTATTTCATAAACGTTAAGCAATTAGCCGTTAACGCAAATATATGATAAAGCGGTAATGCAGTAACAACAACTTCAGTACCACGGTCTAATACTTTATCTAAACAGCCCGATACTTGCTCAAGGTTACCAACCATGTTGCCATGACTTAACATCGCCCCTTTAGATACGCCGGTTGTACCACCTGTGTATTGTAAAAAGGCCAGATCAGATAAGCTCATTTCTGGGCGCGTATACTTTGCAGGGTCACCTGCTAACACATCTGAAAACTTAATTGTATTTGGTAGGCTGTAGCTAGGTACCATTTTTTTTATGTATTTAACCACAAAATTAACGATATGCTTTTTAATACCACCCACCATGTCGCCCACTTGGGTAACAACAATGTGTTTTACATCCGTTTTTGCAAGTGCTTTTTCAAGCGTGTCTGCAAAGTTAGCCAATATAAAAATAGCTGACGCGTCAGAGTCTTTTAATTGATGCTCAAGCTCTCGTACTGTGTAAAGTGGGTTTACGTTAACCACCACACACCCTGCACGTAAAATACCTAAAATAGCGATAGGCGTTTGTAATAAGTTAGGCATCATTACGGCAACTTTGTCGCCTTTTTTAAGACCTAAATCATTTTGAATATACGAGGCAACACGTTGTGTCGCTGTATCTATTTCATCATACGATAATGTTTTACCCATATTCGTAAATGCAGGTAAATCTTTGTAATCGGTAAAACTTTTTTCGAACACTTCGAGTAACGAGTTGTAATGCTCAGGATCGATTGTTTCAGGCATACCTTCTGGGTAGCGCTTAAGCCAGATTTTTTCCACTCTTAGCCCCTGTTTATAATTATATTTTTATTAACCTTAATCTAAGTAAGGCACTTTAACAATTGAGCAAATACTCTAATGCAGGAATAATCCCACATTTGGCGCTAATTTACAATTAACATGCACCATTTTGCAGCATAAAGGCTTGAATATGCTCAAAACATAACCCACTGCTTTGCATATGGCAATGATGCCCGCCATCTACATTAATTACCTTCAAGTTGTTGTAATAGCTAATATACTTGGCCAAATTTTGTTTTACAAACGAATAGCCTTGGTTACCTAAAATTAATTGGCTTGGTGCAATTAATTGTTTTATTGCACCAATACATTGCGCTTCATCAAACCTAAAACCTGAGTGATTTTTAAGCTTAGGGTCTGTTGTTAACTCATACCCTAGTTCACTTTGCTTAATATTACGACTCATCAATAAGGTGATCAGTTCGTTATTTAAATCTGTTGTATTTGCACGCGCTTCGATAATCGCTGATTGCGATTTATAAACGCGCTTTTTTTTATTGTAGGCGCGCTCTCTGTTCAGTATCGCCCCTTTTAATTGCTCACATACTTCATCACTGGGGGTTGTAACACAGCCAATCCCTTCAATAAAGGTAACTGAATGTACATACTCACTAAAACAACTTGCAAATAAACCAGCCACCATTGCGCCCATTGAATGGCCGACTAAATGTACCTTTTTTGCCCCTAAGCTCTTTATAAGTTGGTAGACATCGTCAATATAATCAACAAAATAATAATGAGCGTCCTGTGCACGCCAATCAGATAGCCCATGCCCAGCAAAGTCAACACAATACCAAGTATGCTGCGGATTAACTTTATCTAGCATAGGTGTAAAACTATTACTGTTATCTAGCCACCCATGCAAGGCTATAACCAGCTCATCGCCAGTGCCTTTTTGTAAGCCACGCAATGTTATATTTCTTGTTTTTATTTCAAATGGCTGCAACAGACACCTCTTTTTAACGTGCGACATTATTTATAACATACTAGTTGTCAGACCTCTAATACCAAAAGTTTTTATATTTTTTATATTTATAAAGACCACTTTATTTGTAAGGTTAACTTTTGAATTTTAATTATGTATTTAATTTCAACAACTTAAAATATTTTAAGTTTCATTAATTCAATAAATAATTACAAACAGAGCTTAAATACTCTTCAGGTAGGTAATGTATACCACTATATTCATTACACTATAATTAACATAAGCTAAAAAAATGGCTGTATTGTTTTAGTGACAATTAGCCAAACCTGTTTATATACTTTGCTTTTTATTCTTACTTCATTTCATTATTATACGAGGGCGTATTGAACTTTGTGGATTGAAACTTGTTCAATCTACGGGCGGTTAAATCCTGGTACGAGGTTTGTAACCTTGTGGGCTGAGTAAAAACCTAGCAAAAAATTTAATCGCCTTAGAAAGAATTTTTGGGCAGCGCATGTTTGGTATTTATGCTGCAAATTCAACACGCCGTAACCATATACAATTGTGGTGCCATTTAAACAGCACATTCATAGGGATAAAAATGAAGAACCAACTTAGCTTATTAGCGCTTTTATGTGCATCTACCAGTGTTTATGCAAGCGATGCACCTAAAAATGTAATTTATATGATTGGTGACGGGATGGGTCCTGCCTATACAACCGCTTATCGTTATTTTAAAGATGATCCAACCACCAAGCAGATTGAAACAACCGTATTTGATACTATTTTAACAGGCATGGCGCGTACTTACCCTGACGATCACACTTATGTTACCGACAGTGCTGCAGGTGCAACCGCACTGAGTAGCGGCCATAAAAGTTATAATGGTGCTATTGCAGTCGATACAGACAAAAAGCCCGTTAAAACCATGTTAGAAATAGCAAAAGAACGCGGTATGACAACAGCATTAGTGGCTACCTCGCAAATTAACCATGCCACCCCAGCTAGTTTTGCTACACATAACGAATCACGTCGAAATTACGATGCGATTGCTAATGAGTACATAGATAACAAAATTGCCGGTAAACTCCCTGTTGATTTAATGCTAGGGGGCGGTACGCAGTATTTTATTAGAGAAGACCGTAACCTCGTTGATGAATTTAAAGCAGCTGGTTATCAATATAGCGATGATATAAAAAACCTTGGTCAGATCACACAAGTACCGGCACTTGGCTTATACGCCCCAATGGGCCTGCCGTTTGCGCTTGATGCTAATTCAAACCACTTAACGCAACTAACAGCTAAAGCATTTGATTTACTCGACGGCCAAAATAACGACGGCTTTTTTGTCATGATTGAAGGCAGCCAAATTGATTGGTGTGGACATGCTAACGATGTAGCCTGTGCCATGGCCGAAATGGATGACTTTGCACAGTCGATTGAAAAAGCAAAAGCCTATATTGATAAAAACCCTGATACTTTATTAGTGGTTACTGCAGATCATTCAACTGGTGGGTTAACCCTCGGTGCGCACGGACAATATAAGTGGGATACAGAAGTTATTAAAGGCGTTAAAGCAACAGCCGTTGAGCTAACAAAGCAATTACTCGCTGCTGATGACCTAGAGCCTATTTGGCGCGCCAACACAGGTATTGAATATACACCGGCTAATAAAGTAAAACTTGAACAAGCGAAAAAAATGGACGAAACAGCGCTTAATTTAGCCATTAAAAGTATTATTAGTGATGCCAGCTTTACTGGTTGGACAACAGGCGGACACACCGCTGTAGATGTACAAGTATTTGCCTACGGTAAAGGCAGTGAACACTTTAACGGTGCTCAAAATAATACAGATATTGCCGATAAACTAATTGGCTTTATTAGACAGTAGCCATAAGCTTACGCAAAAAGCCCGAACCAGTGTTCGGGCTTTTTATTTTTTACTATTACGGGGGCTAAGCGTATATATCGACGCCTATTAAATCTTGTACTTCGGCGCGACGCTCTAAATTTGCAAATTCTGTATATGTTGAAATTGCTTTACTCACCATTGCGCTTGGTTGGTCATAAATAGTTTGGCTGTACTTTGCGTTACTAGTGCTTTGACTAAAGTATTGATTAGCAAGCTCTACACCCGCTTTACTAGTTTTTACATAATCTGTGTTTGTTTTTTGACTGGCGCTATCATCCGCTAAACCTTGTGGTTTAGAGGGTATAATTTTTGTAGAGGTAACCTTTGCAGGAATATCTCCCGTAAAAAAACCAGCGCCAATTGGCAAAGTCATAGATAACTTCCAACAACAAACATATTAAAAATTATGATTTAAAAACACTCAATTTGCAACTCTTGTGCTTATTCGCGACCCGGTAGTTTTTTCCATGTTACTGTATCGCGCACATATTTAGGTTGCGCATCGCTTGCTTTAACAACCTCGCCCTTCAAAAAGGCCGTGTCTACATGGCTAAGCATATAACGAGCATCTGGCAAAGTAATGGCTGTATTTATGGTTATATCGCTAACGTTTTTAAGTGCATCAGGGTAACTTTTAAATCCCGTGCCAACGGCAATCGCGTGTAACTCTTCACTGTTTATATGCTCTTTGCTTAATAACTCTGGTTTTATAACACACTCTTCATTTACCAACTCCATGCGTGCATTATTTACCTGGTATTGGGCAAAATAAATTTCTCCCATGCGCGCATCTATAGCTGAATACACTACTGGTGCCTGCGTTTGTTCGTACGCTTGCTGGGCCATAATTGCCAAGGTTGATACGCCCACTAATGGTAAATTGGCTGAATAAGCTAACCCTTGTGCAATAGCAACACTAATGCGTACACCGGTAAAGCTACCTGGCCCTTGGCCAAAGCCAATAACGTCTAAGTCTTTTAATTTACACTGTGCTTTATTAAGAAGCTCATCAACTAAAGGGAGTATTTTTTGACTATGTTGCTGTGGGCATTCTTCAAAATGATGAAATGTTTGCCCCTCAAAGTGTAAAACTATAGATAACGCTTCGGTTGAGGCGTCTAGGGCAAGAATATTACTTTTAATCATTTTAGTACTCTAGTTAATGTGTTTTAAAAATGTGTTTGCATCTTCTAAGCTTCGCGTGCGGCGCATCGGCGGTAAGCTTTTTAAAAATACTTGGCCATATTGGCGCGTTACTAATCGGTTGTCGCAAATAACCAGCACGCCTTTATCTTTGTTATCTCGTATTAAACGCCCCACGCCCTGCTTGAGCGCTATAACAGCTTGCGGTAACTGTATATGAGCAAACGGGTCTTTGCCTTGCATTTGGCAATCTTGCATTTTGGCTTGCAGTAATGGGTCATCCGGTGCTGCAAAAGGTAACTTGTCAATAATAACACAGCTTAGCGTGCTACCACGTACATCAACCCCTTCCCAGAACGAGGCAGTACCTAACAATACCGCATTACCATGGCGCGTAAATTTTTCCAGTATTATACGCTTAGACATTTGCCCTTGCATATAAACTGGGTAGTCCATTTGTGTGGTTAACCCCTCAGCCACCAAATGCATCATTCGGTAACTTGTAAACAGCACAAAGCAACGCCCTTTAGCCGATTTAATCAGCTCTAGGGTTAATTTTATAATTGCATGAGGCATGTTCTCTGCGTGCGATTCAGGCAAATATCGTGGTAAGCATAAAAGCGCCTGATTAGGATAATCAAAGGGGCTATCAACCATCATACTTTGCGCAGGAGTAATACCTAAACTTGCATTAAAGTGATCAAGCTTATTATCAACCGATAACGTGGCTGAGGTAAATACAAACCCTGCACCGGTGTCTTTCATCATTTGAGCAAATTTAGCAGAGACATTAAGTGGCGTAATATTAACCGTTAAATAGCGCCGCGTGGTTTCGTACCAATAGCTAAAGCCCGTTTGTGCGGTATCAAAAACACGCTCTAACTGACCTTTAAACGCTAAAGTGCGCTCAAACGGGTGCTCTATTTTATCACTGCGCTCTAGGCACAGTTTTAATACCTGATAAACAAAGTCTAAATCGCTAATTACCCGATGCAGCGCTGCGCAAATTAATTTATCGCTGAGCTTTTCGCGCCAATCTCCTCGGCTACCATCTACACCAAACTGTAAACGTAAATCAGCCACACTGGTTTCTAGCTTATTAAGGCTTTTTCCAAGCTGCAGCATATCGGGAATTTCTGCACGGTAAATAGCGCGTAAATCGTTAATTAAATCCACCAGCTTTTTAGTGCTAATACTTTCACCAAAGTAGTCACTAGCAATTTCGCTAAGCTGGTGTGCTTCGTCAAAAATATAAGCGTCGGCGGTGGGCATAAGTTCGGCAAAACCGGAGTCTTTTACTGCCATATCAGCAAAAAATAAATGATGGTTTATAACCACTACATCCGCTTCGGCTGCATTTAAACGCGCTTTGCGTATATAACATGATTGAAAGTCTGGACACTCTTTGCCTAAACAATTATCGGCTGTCGAATTAACATAGGGCAGTACCTTGGCGTCTTCTTCAATACCAATACAATCGGCTAAATCACCCGAGTGTGTTTCACTGGCAAATTTTGCAACCATAGCAAGTTGATGCATTACATCAGGATCGTCTGTTGGTACATGGGCTACATGTTGGTTTAGCCTATAAGTGCACAGATAATTAGCGCGCCCTTTTAACAATGCGGTTTTTTTAGATGCATTAAGTGCTTTTACTAGCTGAGGTAAATCGCGGTGGTATAACTGCTCTTGCAAGGCCTTAGAGCCTGTAGAGATAATTGTTTTACCTTTAGATTTAAGGGCAGGCGCTAAATAGGCAAACGTTTTACCTGTACCAGTGCCCGCTTCAACCACTAACTGCGTGCTATTTTTTAATGCATCGTTAACGGCAACGGCCATATCAATTTGAGGTTGGCGAGGCGTGTATCCATCTAAAGATAACGCTAACGGCCCGGTTGCACTAAACAGCTGTTTGATAATACCAGTCACTTTACAAAAAATAATAGCGAGATTTTACGTAAGCCTGGCTATAAGGGCAAGCCAATTGAAATTAGAATTTTGCAAAGGGGCTCACACCCCTTTACACGTTATTGTGCATTTATAGATAACGTGACATTGCTGGCATTGCTATACCCTTTTAAATCGATATACCAATTACCTGTTTGTGGCGCAGAAAACGAACAGGTTTCGCTATTGCCATTTTTATATGGCCTGCACAAGTACTCAGAATCACTAGAAGGAGTGCCAAAGTTTACATATAAATCAGCATCGCCACTGCCACCAGACATTGTTATATCTAATGATGCGTACTGCGTATTTAAACTTTGGCTAAAGCGCTGCCAGCTCCCAGCAGAAACATTTATGTTTGTAATGCTCCGATTGATAGGCTCAATACTCCCCCCTTCATTGTAACTTCCGGTTAGGGATACATTTTCTATCGCATTCCATGCGTGTACCATCACATAGTAAACTCCTTCACTAGAGGGATTAATATCGCAACGTTCATTACTACTTGAGGTAGTGCTTTTACAATCATAATCGTTCAGCGTAGGTGCTTGATTGTAGCGTACATATAAGTCTGCATCGCCTGTGCCCCCAGTCGTAATAAAATTTAAATTGCTCGCACTTTGTGGCACAGCTAATGTGTAAATAAACTGCTCTTTTGCAACCCCTGTGATCCCACTAAGTGTTTGCCCATTGGTTAATTGGTTATTAGTAGGAGGCAAAGTATCGCCGGCATTTTTTGCCATTTCGGCAACATAACTTACTGCCAACTTGGCGAATTTACTGGCATGTTGAGCATCAAACTGGTTATCGTTTTGGGTGTGAATAAGCGGGTTTATATCGCCCATTTTTGATTCAAAAGGCATAGAGGCTGCAAACCCTTGCTGATACCATGACGCATGATCAGAACAACCATAACCACACTGATCAAATCCATAATTTAATTGCGGTAAGTAGGTATCTAAAAGCGCTGCTAAAAACTGATTTTGTGCATTGTTAGTGTAATCAGTCATCATAACTATATCTTCAAGGCTGCCATTATTGCCTGTCATATCAAACTGCACCATGCCCACTACATTTTTACCCTGCGATTGGTAGCTGCTTGCAATATCACTTGAACCTCTAAGGCCGACCTCTTCCGCTGCAAACGCCATAATTTGAATCGTACGCTGTGGTTTGTAATTAGTTTGTACAATCGCGCGCAGCGCCTCTGATAGCACAGCAATGCCTGAGGCGTTATCATCAGCACCGGGTGAACGTCCATTGCTTGGGTTTGACTGATTTATCGAATCAAGGTGGCCGCCAATAATAACAATTTCATCTGCTTTTTCATTGCCTTCAATTGTCACTATAACCGACGATTGCGCCCAATTATGCGGGTAATTTGCAATGCTAATATCACTGCGACTTTGCGCTATTTGTTGCCAATATGTGTTTAACCAATTTGCAGCATCTATCCCTGTTTGTGAGGTGTAATAACGATTATTAAAACTGGTTAAAGAGTTAACAGTGCTATCGAGGTTAACGGTGCTAATTGATGACATTAAATTTTGTACTGTTTGTTCGTTATCAATAGAATAACTAAATGCTAATGTATTTTGTATAGTATGCGCCGCGGCTAATTGTGTTGCGTAACTGCTCGCCTCTTGCCATGAATCATGTGCCACAAACCCACCGCACCGATTATAATTGTGGTGCATAAATTCGCTTAGATTATTTACCTGATCAGCAGGTATATTTACCAAGTCTATATTTTCAAGCGCACTTGTTGAGCGCTGTGCAAAGGGCAATCTTTGTACTAATCCATGCTGGGTATACTCATAATGTGCCGCTGCAGTTGAATCTATGCTTACCCACACTTTGTTTGTTTCACTTTGTGCTACAACGCCCATTGTAGTAAATAAGCTCAGTGCACTTAGTAGTTTAAAAGGTTTCATTGGTATTCCTTATAATTGGCAATACTGGTATCCATAAAATTAAAAAAGGGGCACTAGGCCCCTGGTATCAATGTTTAATTAGCAGACACACTCAGTGTTACTCCGCTTGCATTACTGTACCCTCTTAAATCTAGGTACCATGTACCTGATTGTGGGTTATCAAACGAACACGTTTCACTGTTGCCATTTTTATAAGGTCTACACAAATAAGTTGACGTACTCGACGCTGAACCATAATTTACATAAAGATCGGCATCGCCACTTCCACCAGAAATAGTAACGGTTAAATTACTATAGCCCGCTCCTAAGTCTTGAGTAAACCGAGCCCAGCTATTAGTTGAAACACTAATATTAGACTCGGTTATGTTAATCGGTGTGACACCTCCTGTTGAATTGTTAAAACTCCCAGTAAGCGATACATCAGCTATAGCATTCCATGCTTCTACCATTACATAGTAGGTGCCTGCTTGAACGTTCGAAATACTGCAGTTTTCGGTGCTTGAAGAGGTGGTACTTTTACAGTCATACGTATTCAGTGTTGGTTTACTTCCAAACATTACATATAAATCTGCATCGCCCGAGCCACCAGCGGTATTAAACTCAAGATCTGTTGCCCCCGCTGGTACATCGAGTGTAAAAAACATCTGCGCTTTTGCAGAGCCGCTGATCCCCGTACGTGCCACTTTATTTGTTAACGCCTCATCCGTAGGCACAGGCGTGCTCGAGCAATCGCTCCCTGCACTTAGGTTTGAACTAACTCCCACTGCCGCCAATGCAGCTTGTACATCGCTTGGGTTGTAATTTAAGTCACACGCAGCGTCCATAACGCC
Source organism: Pseudoalteromonas sp. UBA2102 (assembly GCF_002331165.1). Classification (NCBI taxonomy): domain Bacteria; kingdom Pseudomonadati; phylum Pseudomonadota; class Gammaproteobacteria; order Alteromonadales; family Pseudoalteromonadaceae; genus Pseudoalteromonas; species Pseudoalteromonas sp. UBA2102. Next base: position 11,496 of record NZ_DCYU01000001.1, on the reverse strand, counting down.
GTTACCAGCTAAATCCCAATTTGTACTCGCACTCCAATAAAGCTGATTCGCACGTGCCATGACTACAAATGCTTTTTTAGTATCCCAGCCGGATGTAGTAGCAAGGTTATAAAATGCTTTGTTAAATACACCCGAGCTATAGTGCACATCCATGCCAGAGGTATAACTACCTTGATTATCTATAGAGCGTCCATCCTGTGATGGGTTATTCATATAGCGAAGCGCGCCATTGCCTTTAAAAATATCTTGCCCGACTAACCAATCGTTAGTGCCTTTCATGTAATACTCAGCCGCTTCACCAGCCATATCAGAAAAAGCTTCATTTAAGCCACCCGACTTACCGCTGTAAATTAAGCCAGAATTCTGTTCGGTAAAGCCATGGCTTACCTCATGCGCCGATACATCAAGGCTTACGAGTGGGTAAAAAGTGCTTTGCCCATCGCCAAAGGTCATTGCGCTGCCATCCCAAAATGCATTTTCATAATTACTTGAATAATGTACGCGCATTTTTAACTGAAAACTTAGCGGTGGCGACCCCACCCAGTCGTTATACATATTAAAAATAACGTTACCAAAATAATGAGCATCGTTAAGCGGCGAATAAGCCCCATTTATCTCTTTTACTGTATTCTCAGGGCAAGTAAATGAATGGGCAGCAGAGCCACTTGTGCCGCCATTGAGATTTATAGTTCTTACATTGGCATTATCCATAACACAGGTGTTACCAGATTGAGACACATCTAGGTTGCTAAAGTCAGTACCGTAAATGTATTTACCTGTTTTGAGATTCCCCCCTGGTCCCGTAGCATCAGCATGTTGTAAGTTATCGTAGCTGAGCAAAACCTCACCGGTATTAGCATCGATTATTTGATAAGGACGTGATGGCGATTTGCCGTAGGTTACATACGATACTTCATACACCAAATGCGCCTTACTTTGTTGATCAACCCAAATCGCTAACCTTGATTTCTCATTGTGTTTTTTTAAGCCTTTAGTTTTTGCAGCTATGCCTACATTTTGGCTTTGAAGCATGGCTTGTTTTACAGATAATTTAGCGCTTACATCGTTTATATCGCCTTCAATATCGTACACCGCAGCGCCATGGGCTTTTTTAAGCATGCCATTTTTAAATGTAAGGCTTAAAGTGTCACCAATTACTGGTAAACCTTGATATGTTTGCTGATAACGGCGAGTTACTTCACCGTTATTACTTATAAACTCTTTTAATACAACTAACTCGTTCCTTACACTTAACCCAATCAAGTCTTTAGGGCTAGTAAATAAAATGGATGCCGAATTTGATTGCATCATGTTATTTAAAGCCGTTTGTTGATTTAGGTATTTCTTGTTCGCAGCTACTGCATCTGTTGCTTGAACCAAGGTTAAAGCAGCAAAAGTTGCTAATGTGATTTTTGATAAATTCACGTTTACGCTCCGTCAAAATATTTAGTTTGTAGTGGATTTGTATTAACCGGAACTACTTGTACCCGATTGAGGATCAAGCTTATGTTACAAATTTGAGTTATGAAAATTAAACATTTAATTTACAAGTAAAGTATTAGGAAACGTAAGAACAACAGAAATTACAGTAGGTTAAAAAACACACAAAATCAGTAAAACCTTAAACAGATACAAATTGTATACATATATTTACACTATTACACCCGCAAAATAGCCGCGTTTACTTTATTAAATTAACGGCATTAATCAGCCATTACGTTGCCTAAGCAACCTCATGTTAATCTCTTCATTACAAGCAATAACACCAGTAAATTTGCATTAACTATATGTCTCCTAAAGACATAAAATAAGTGCTAAAAGCCCCATAAATACTGTGACACAGCCTAGTCACAGGAGTAATATACGGCTCGTTTAATTCGCTCTTTTTTGTTCTCTAAAAAAAATTTAAGGTTAGCCAATGAATGCTTGGTATCTCATTTGTTTTCTCTCTGCTATCGCAATTTTTATTGCTTATGCAAACCAGTATGTTCTTAAAATGCAAACAACGATTGCTATAACAACGGGCTCGGTTGTTATATCGTTGTTATTAATTATTTCAGTTAAGTTATTAGGCGATACAACTGCATTAGAGATGACGCAAATTGTAGCCAGTATTAATTTTAATGAATTGCTTTTAAAAGGCATGCTTGGATTTTTGTTATTTGCAGGTGCTTTAGAAATTAACCTGTTGGCACTGCGTAAACAACGATGGGAAATAACCGCTTTAGTTTTGTTCTCTACCGTAGTCTCTACTTTTTTAATTGGCTATTTAAGTTTTTATATTTTTGCCGCTCTTGGCTGGCCCGTCCCTTTTATTTATTGTTTACTTTTTGGCGCCTTAATAAGCCCAACCGATCCAATTGCTGTACTGGCAATTATTAAACAATTACGCGCCCCTGAAGGTATTTCGGTACAGGTAGAAGGCGAGTCTTTATTTAACGATGGTATTGGTTTGGTAATTTTTACTACGCTGTTTTCTGTTGCATTTTTTGGCACCGATGCCAACCCAGCCGACATTGCAGAGCTGTTTTTTGTTGATGCCATAGGCGGGATCGTGTTTGGCTTAGCAATGGCCCTTGTGGGTCACTTTTTAATAATTAACTGTAAAGATGTAAATATACGCCTATTAATAACCTTAACCATTCCAACTGCGGGTTTTGCCGCTGCCAATGTATGGGAAATATCTGGTGCGCTTGCCATGGTAACCAGTGGTATTATTTTAGGTAATATTACTCGTGCAAAAGCAACCGAGCGCACAGGGCCTGAAAACACGCGCTATATTAAAGACTTTTGGCACGCCACCGACAGCTTTTTAAACGCTTTGTTATTTTTGATTATTGGTATGCTGATTGTCACTATGCCAGTAACAATGGGTGAAATTGGCTTAGGCCTTGTTATGATCCCTGCTATTTTATTAGCACGTTTTATTAGTGTTGGTGCGCCATTTGTAATATTTAAGCGCTTTAAAAACTACGACAAACACAGCGTTAAAATTTTAACTTGGGGTGGTTTACGTGGCGGTTTAGCATTAGCTATGGCTGCAGCTATTCCTCGTGATCAAGTATTTATATCAGGCAGTGATCTGCATGATTTAATCGTTATTGTGACCTATGTTGTGGTTATATTTTCTATTATTGTGCAAGGTTTAACTATCTCTCCTCTCATTCAAAGTAGTATTAAATCAGCCGAGCAAAATCACTAAGTTTTCTTTATTAAACCCGCAGTCTATTCACTGCGGGTTAGTTATTTATGGGGGATTATTTTTAGCACGGTTTTATTTATTTTAAGCGTAATAAAAATAGTTTTAATTTTAAATGTTTTTTATAGAGCTAACTATGTCCAGTAAGTATACAAGTGTTTTTTCGTTATTTTATCGCATTACACGTCGCCACGTTTTTCTCTTTCCTTTGTTCTTACTCACTTTTTTATGTTTTTCTACTTTTGCCTCAACGCCTTCTGAGCAAGCTAAAATTAAGCAAATATCACAACTTGCAGAGTACGTAGGGGTTGATTACGTTGGCGCGGTGCAAAAAGGCGAGGTACTTAGTAAAGACGAATTTCAAGAAATGTCTGAGTTTGCAAATTTAATAAGCACGCTAGCCACTCAGTTAAGCAGTGCTAATAATCAATACAGGCATATAAAAATACAAGCTGGCGCCTTACATAACGCCATTATAAATAAACAAAGTGTACAAAGTGTTCGTGCTGCGAGCTCAAAGCTTAGGGAGTCTTTGCTTGAATTTATGCCGCAGCTTTCTTTACCTTCATCTTTATTACCCCTAAAACAAACAAAGGCACTTTTTGCAGAAAACTGCTCTATATGCCATGGCATAAATGGACAAGGTGATGGACCACTTGCTAAAGGTTTAATACCACAGCCCACCAACTTTACGGATAAAGAGCGAGCCACAAATCGCACAATTATGGGATTATATGAAGCTGTATCCAATGGCATAGACGATACGCCAATGGTTGCTTTTAGCCAATTTAATGAGCAACAACGTTGGTCACTCGCCTTTTATGTAGGCAGTTTAGCTTTTCAAGATATAACGAAGCCGCAACACAATAACCAGACAATCAGCACTTCAGACATCATTAATCTTAACCCTGCGCAGCTTTCACAAAATCAATCCCCTACCCAAGTTCAATTTATTAAGTGGCTACGCGGTAATCCAGAACACTTATTTAAAAACAAAGCTCAGCCACTTAGCGTTGCACGCTCGCAACTTATTGCAGCGCAAAATGCACATGCTAATGGTGAATATGCAAAAGCCAGCGAACTGGCTATCAGTGCCTATTTAGATGGCTTTGAGCTGATAGAAAATAACTTAAATGCATACGATGAAAGCTTGCGTAAAAGCATTGAAGTACAATTGATGAACTTACGTAACACATTCAAAAATGAAAAAAACACCGAGCTTGTCAGTGCGCAAGTTAATGCTGTACTTGCACAATTAACAAAAGCAAACAACCTACTTAATGACACCACACTCAGCGATGGCGCCTTGCTATCAGCCAGTTTAGTTATTTTGCTGCGCGAAGGCCTAGAGGCACTATTAGTTGTTATTGCGCTAATGACCTTACTTATAAAAACCAAACGCCAGGATGCGCTTAAATACGTTCATATTGGCTGGGTATTGGCCCTCATAGCAGGAGGCTTAACATGGGCAGTAGCGCAAACATTAATACAAATAAGTGGTGCAAGCCGCGAAGTTATGGAAGGTATAGGCGCCCTATTTGCAGCTATTATTTTGCTATATGTTGGGGTGTGGATGCACAGTAAAACCAGTGCTCAGCAGTGGCAGGCATATATTCAGCAAAATATTAATACGCGATTAGAGTCTGGCACACTGTGGGGGCTCGCGGGCCTCTCGTTTATAGCGGTATATCGTGAAGTGTTCGAGACGGTATTATTTTATCAGTCGTTATTAACGCAAAGCTCGCAAGCACAGTATTCATCGGTTGCGATGGGCTTTGCATTGGGTGTGGTTTTATTAGCGCTTATTGCATGGGTGTTAGTTAAATATTCGATTAAGTTACCTATTGCTAAGTTTTTTGCGTATACAACGTATTTAGTATTTGCACTTGCCTTTGTATTAATGGGTAAAGCTGTCATTGCATTACAAGAGGCTGATTTAGTCGCGATTAGTGTAATGCCGATAAACTTTGATATTGCACTACTGGGTTTAAAATCTACGTGGCAAGGCTTTATAGCGCAACTTACCGTAGCTGTTATATTTAGCTTTTACATTATTAAAGCTAAAAAACGCTAGCAAACACATCCTTAATAGTAAAAAGTTGTACGTGGCTTTTTACTATTAAGGGTTTAGCTCATGCCCACGTATCTAAATGTTTATTCCCTTCGTCATCTACAGTAATTGCTTTTTCATTAGCTGCACTTGCACTTTTCTTGCCCTGCGCCTGCGCTAATCTTTTTTTGTTGAGCGTCTGCTTTTTTTCATTTTCAAGCTTAATTTTTTGCGCTTGCGGCATATTTTGCACACCTGCAATATGAAATGTACTTTTAGGCTCAAGCTCTAACCGTGAAATTTTCCCTAAAAAAGGGATCATTATATCCATACTCCCCTCCTTAACTTGTTTATTAAAAATTAGATAAATTGACCAACAAAGCCCAATTTGCCTACAATTTAAACATTAAAACAACTAAAAATACTGTTTAGCTCTCAATATTATCGGCAGTTATAAGATATGCTTTAATTTGGTAAAAAAAAACTTGCCTTAGCTAGACGGTTTATGTTTTTATGAATGCGAAATTTATTGAAACAGATTAAAGCTTAACGCTCACTAAATAGCGGTAAGCAAAATAGGATACAAAAATGCGCTTAAACCTGACAACAGTACATCATCACCACCATTCACCGGAATAACCTGTCAGGTCTTTCGCTGAGAGGTTATTCCTAAAAGGAACCTCTGGCGATTCAAAACACATTGATTCATTTTCGCCCTGAGGTTCCCCTCGGGGTTTTTAGTTTTTAAATTAAAGGAAAATGAATAATGAGTAACACAAATCGTCTACGTATCGCCATCCAAAAAGGCGGTCGCCTGTCTAAAGATTGTCAAGATTTACTAAAGCAACTAGGTGTTAAATTAAACCTACGTGAGCAACGCTTAATTGCACACTCAACCAATATGCCAATTGACGTACTTCGTGTGCGCGATGACGATATTCCGGGCTTAGTAATGGACGGTGTTTGTGATTTAGGTATTGTTGGCGAAAACGTACTAGTAGAAGTACAAGCCGAACGCGAACGCCAAGGTGTACCAAGCGAAGTTAGCAAACTAGCAAAACTAGACTTTGGTTACTGCCGCCTTGCACTTGCATGGCCACAAGAGCTTGGCCCACGTGATAAAAGCTGGTTTGAAGGCAAACGTATTGCAACAACCTACCCAGAAATTTTAACGCAGTGGTTAAAGCGCGAAGGCATTAATGCAAGCACTGTAATGCTTACAGGCTCAGTAGAAGTAGCCCCACGTGCCGGTCTTTCAGATGCAATTTGTGATTTAGTTTCTACCGGTGCAACGCTTGAAGCGAACGGCTTGATTCAAGGTGATACAATTTTAGAATCAAACGCGTGTTTAATTCAAAATAAAGACCTGCAAGATGAAGACAAACTAGCACTAATCAATAAGCTTATGCCGCGCCTTCGTGGTGTTAAACAGGCTAAAGAAAGCAAATACATTATGCTACACGCGCCAAAAACTAAACTTGATGAAATTTGCGAAATTTTACCAGGCTCTGGCCAACCTACTCTACTTGCACTTGCTGGTAACGAAGAGTACGTAGCGCTACACATGGTAAGCAGCGAAACATTATTTTGGGAAACAATGGAGCAGCTTAAAGCCCTAGGCGCTAACTCTATTTTAGTAATGCCAATTGAAAAAATGATGGAGTAAGTACCATGCTTCGTTGGAATGAGGAATCTTCACAAGTACAAGCAGCGGCGCTAATGCGCCCTGCGGTTTCTGCCAGCGCAAAGGTTGAAGCTATATGCCAAACAATTATGAGCGATGTGAAAGAGCAAGGTGATAAAGCCTTACTTGATATGGCTAAAAAGTTTGATAATAGAGCTAACCCTCGTTTACGTGTACCGCTTGATGAAATAAACGCATCAGAGCAGGCACTAAGCGCAGAGCTTAAATACGCAATTGACACCGCTTATGCAAACGTTAAACGTTTTCACGAAGCGCAATTGCCTAAAGATATTAAGTTATCAACCCAACCTGGCGTTGAATGTGAACTGAAATATCAGGCCATCGAAGCTGTGGGTATTTATGTACCAGGTGGCAGTGCTCCACTGCCATCATCGGTTATTATGCAAGGTGTACTTGCACAATTAAGTGGTGCAAAAACCGTCGTACTTGCAACACCTGTGCAAGGTGATGAAAGCATTAACCCTGCGATATTATATGCAGCTAAGTTATGTGGCATTACAACTTTAATTGAAAGTGGTGGCGCAGGTGCTATAGCCGCAATGGCCTACGGCACCGAATCAGTGCCTAAAGTGAACAAAATTTTTGGCCCAGGTAATAGCTTTGTAACGATGGCCAAACAGCTTGTTGCGCAAACAATTCCTGGTATGGCAATCGATATGCCTGCAGGCCCCTCTGAAGTATTAGTGATTGCAGATGAGCGTGCAAATCCAGAATTTATAGCCGCAGATTTACTCTCGCAAGCTGAGCACGGCGCAGACTCGCAAGTAATTTTATTGTGTAACAGCGAAAGTATCATTGAGCAAACGCAGCAGGCACTTACACTCCAGCTTGCTAAATTAAGCCGCAAAGATACAGCCGAGCAAGCTTTGGCTAATTCATCACTTATTTTAGTCGACTCTGTTGAGCAAGCATTTGACGTATCAGCGCAATATGGCCCTGAGCACTTAATTTTGCAATTAGCAGATTCAACACCTTACTTAGATAAAGTAAAAAATGCAGGCTCGGTATTTGTTGGCGACTACACGCCAGAATCAGCGGGCGATTACGCATCGGGTACTAACCACGTGTTACCTACCTACGGTTACAGTGCAACCTATTCAAGCTTAAACTTGCTTGATTTTTTCCGCACTTACACTGTACAAACTATAAGTAAAATTGGCCTAACACAGCTGTCAAAAGCTATTTTGCCACTAGCAGATGCAGAAGGCCTTGATGCACACGCAAATGCGGTTTCAATTCGTTTAGAGGCAATTAAAAATGAGCAATGAGAGCGCACAAGCGACTAGCTTATTACCACAAAATATTGCAGCCCTTGCTGCCTACAGCTCTGCTAAAAGTGAAAAGCTAACAGGGTCAACGTGGTTAAATGCCAATGAAAGCCCGTACGCTAAAAATATTGAACTGAGTATTGAAGATTTAAATCGCTACCCAGATCCACAACCGCAATTGGTTATTGACCGCTATGCTGCGTATGCAGAGCTTGAAAGCGAAAACGTATTAATGACGCGCGGCGCCGATGAAGGCATTGAGCTTTTGGTACGTACCTACTGCGAACCTGCAAAAGATAGCATTGCGTTATTTTTGCCAACCTACGGTATGTACAAAGTAACCGCTGATACGCACAACGTTGCAATCAATGGCTTAACCCAAGCGTTATTACTTGATGGCAGTGTTGATGAAATAGTTGAGGCAGTGGACAGCTCAAAATTGGTGTTTATTTGTAATCCAAATAACCCAACCGGTAGCATAACCCCCCTTGAAAAAGTAAAAGCACTGGCAACAGCGCTTGCCGGTAAAGCCTTAGTTATTGTTGATGAAGCCTATATTGAGTTTTGCCCAGAGCAAAGTGCTACAGCGCTGATTAACGAATATAGTAATGTAGTGGTACTGCGCACTTTATCTAAAGCGTTTGCGCTTGCAGGGTTAAGAACCGGTTTTACACTTGCACAAGAAAGTTTACTTGCCCCTATTCGTAAAGTGATTGCGCCGTATCCGATATCGGGTGTGGTAGCAAGTATTGCAGCACAAGCCATAGCGCCTGATGCAATTACATCAATGCGCCGACAAGTGACTATTTTAAATAGTTTAAAAGCTAAGCTTGTACAGTGGTTAAACGCATCCCCAGCTGCATTAAAAATTCTCACTGGTGAAGGTAACTTTGTTACCTTAAAATTAGCCGACAAAAACTACTTTAAAGTAGCACTTGAACAAGGTTTAGTGATGCGCGCGTTTACCCTATACGGTGAAGACGATTGGCTTCGTATCTCCATTGGTAATGAGCAAGAACTTGAGCAAGTAAAAATTTGGTTAGATGGCCTTGATAAGCCAGCAACCTCACCTCTTTTATCAGGACAAGAAGTATCATGAGTAACCCCTATTTATTTATTGACCGTGACGGCACCATAATTGAAGAGCCAATCACCGACAAACAGGTAGACAGCCTAGAAAAATTAGCGTTTTTACCTGGTGTTATCCCGGCATTATTACAGTTACAAGCCGCAGGGTACCGCTTAGTAATGGTATCTAACCAAGATGGCTTAGGCACAGACAGCTTCCCGACTGCTGACTTTGATATAGCACAAGATAAAATGATGGACATACTGCAAAGCCAAGGCATTAGCTTTGATGAAGTATTGATTTGTCCACACTTTGACGAGCAAAACTGTGATTGCCGTAAACCTAAAACAGGTTTATTAACTGAGCTTATGCGCTCTGGCAAAGTTGATTTAGCTCGCTCATACGTGATTGGCGATCGCCAGACCGATATTGGCCTTGCTCAAAACTTATGTTGTGAAGGCATTTTGTATGATGGTAGCTGGCCTGCCATTGTTACAAAGCTTACAACTGCCAATCGCGAAGGCCGTGTTACGCGTAACACCAAAGAAACCCAAATTGATGTAGCCATAAACCTAGATCAAACTAAAAACGGTAGCATTGAAACAGGCCTTGGCTTTTTTGATCATATGCTTGATCAAATTCGCACCCACGCCAACATTGGTCTAAATATTAAAGCGAAAGGCGATTTACACATAGACGAGCACCACCTTGTTGAAGACATTGGTATTGCCCTAGGTGTTGCGCTTAAACAAGCGCTGGGTACTAAATCGCAAATAGCGCGCTATGGTTTTGCGCTACCTATGGATGAGTGTAAAGCAGAGGCACAAATTGATTTATCGGGCCGCGCTTCATTTGTATTAAACGCTAACTTTAGCCGCGAAAAAGCCGGCGATTTAGACGTACAAATGGTTGAGCACTTTTTCAAAAGCTTAAGCGATAATGCCGCTATTAGCCTTATTTTATCGGTGAGCGACGGTAACTGTCATCACCAAGTAGAAGGCTTATTTAAAGCGTTTTCACGTGCCCTTCGTATGGCAGTAGCACAAGACACGACCCAACAAACAGCCAGCTCTAAGGGATGTTTATGATTGCCATAATTAATACCGGGTGTGCCAATATAAATTCAGTTCGTTTTGCCTTTGAACGTTTAGGTCAAATGCCAACAGTCATTACCTCACCAGAGCAATTAGCTGGTTTTGAGCGTGCAATATTACCAGGCGTTGGACATGCATCTGTTGCCATGAAACGCCTTGTAGATAACGGCTGGCAACAAGCTATAAACGAATACCAGCGCCCTCTTATGGGTATTTGCTTAGGTATGCAGTTACTGTGCGAAAGCACCGAAGAAGGTAACGTACAATGCTTAGGTAAAATACCAGGCCAAGTAAAAGCCCTTGATGTTGGCAGTTTAACGTCGCCGCATATGGGTTGGAATAACTTAAGCATTAATAAAGAGCATGCACTTACTAAAGGGTTAACACAAGACGAGCAAGTGTACTTTGTACATAGCTTTGCGCACACCGTAAACGATGCAACACTTGTAAGCGGCGAATACGGCCAAACCTTTTCAGCCATTGTTGCAAAAGACAACTACGCTGGCATGCAATTTCACCCAGAGCGCAGTGCAAAAGTAGGCACACGTTTATTACAAAATTTTGTTGATTGGCAGTTATAAACGGCCCATTAACCAACAATAAAGAGATTATTTGTGATTATTCCAGCATTAGACGTATTACAAAATCAAATTGTTCGTTTATACCAAGGTAAGTACGACACCGCTCAGTTTTACCCTTTTGAGCTTGGCGCACGGTTAAAAGAATACGCCGACAGCGGCGCAGGTAAATTGCACCTTGTAGATTTAGAAGGCGCACGCGATCCAAGTAAAAAACAGTGGCAACATATCCAAGCTGCAACGAAAGCGCTTAACGTACCGTATCAAGTGGGCGGCGGTATTCGCTCAGAGCAAGATGTAAGCGATTGGCTAAAAGCCGGTGCTAACCAAGTTGTTATTGGTTCTATGGCGGTAGAAAAACGCGAGCAAGTAAAAGCCTGGATTGAACAATTTGGCGCCGAGCACTTTGTTATTGCCCTTGATGTAAATAAAACAGCCACGGGCTGGGCACCTGCAACCCATGGTTGGTTAAGTGAATCTGAGTTTGGTTTACTTGAGCTTGTAGATTTTTATGTAAGCTTGGGCGTTATTGA